>NZ_LZKE01000144.1:0-38373 GCF_001672675.1 Mycobacterium sp. E2327 | reverse complement strand
CCATTCGCTGACCGACCCCAGCATTCTGTCGGCCGCCCTCCGCGACTCGGGCGCCCACACCATGACGGTGTTCGGCCTGCACACCCCGCACTCGCTGTTCGACGGCAGCTACTCCGGCGCGCTGCGCGACCGGCTGACCGAGGCGGTGCTGGAGTCGCTGAATTCCGTTCTGGCCGAACCGATTCAGGACGTCCTCCTGAGCGATGCGCACGGTCGCCCCTGCATCGAGACGACGACCACCCTGGACCTGCACCGCACGCTGGGCATGACCGCGGGCAACATCTTTCACGGCGGGCTGTCATGGCCGTTCGCCGACGACGACGACCCGCTGGACACCGCCGCACGGCGATGGGGCGTCGCGACGGCCCACGAACGAATCATGTTGTGCGGCTCGGGCGCCCGCCGCGGCGGGGCGGTGTCGGGCATCGGCGGCCACAACGCCGCAATGGCCGTGCTGGCTTCCCTCGCGAGCAGACGTAAAAGCCCCTGATTTCGCGCCGAAAAGGGGGCTTTTGCGTCTGGTGGCCGGAACTAGCGGTCGTTGATGGTCGCGTAGTCGCGCTCGGTGTAGCCGGTGTAGATCTGGCGCGGGCGGCCGATCTTGCTGTCGCCCTCGTCGTGCATCTCGCGCCAGTGCGCGATCCAGCCGGGCAGCCGGCCCAACGCGAACAGCACGGTGAACATCCGGGTCGGGAACCCGAGCGCCCGGTAGATCAGGCCGGTGTAGAAGTCGACGTTAGGGTAGAGCTTGCGCTCGACGAAGTAATCGTCGGTGAGCGCCGCCTCTTCGAGTTCCTTAGCGATGCTGAGCAGGTCGTCGTCGCCGCCGAGCTTGGACAGGATCTTGTCGGCCTGCTCCTTGACGATCCGCGCCCGGGGGTCGTAGTTCTTGTAGACGCGGTGGCCGAAGCCCATCAGCTTGACGCCGGCCTCGCGGTTCTTCACCTTGCGGACGAATTCGGTGACGTCGTCGTCGCTCTGGCGGATGTCTTCGAGCATCTCGAGCACCGCCTGGTTGGCGCCGCCGTGCAGCGGCCCCCATAGCGCGTTGATGCCGCCGGAGATCGAGGTGAACAGGTTGGCCCGCGATGAGCCGACCAGCCGAACCGTGGACGTCGAGCAGTTCTGCTCGTGGTCGGCGTGCAGGATGAACAGCATGTCCAGGGCCCGGACGATTTCCGGGTCGGCGTGGTAGGGCTCGGCCGGTAGCCCGAACGTCATCCGCAGGAAGTTCTCCACCAGGGAAAGCGAGTTGTCCGGGTAGAGGAACGGTTGCCCGATCGACTTCTTGTAGGCGTACGCGGCGATGGTGGGCAGCTTCGCCAGCAGGCGGGTGGTGGACAGCTCCACCTGGCCGTTGTCCACCGGGTCCAGGGCGTCGGGGTAGTACGAGCTCAGCGCGTTCACCACGCTCGACAGCACCGGCATCGGGTGCGCGTTGGGCGGGAAGCCGTCGAAGAAGCGCTTCAGGTCCTCGTGCAGCATGGTGTGCCGCTGGATCCGGTTGGTGAACTCGTCCAGCTGCTGCTTGTTCGGCAGCTCACCGTAGATCAGCAGGTAGCTGACCTCGATGAAGGTCGACTTCTCGGCCAACTGCTCGATCGGGTAGCCGCGGTAGCGCAGGATCCCCGCGTCGCCGTCGATGTAGGTGATGGAGCTTTTGCAAGACGCGGTGTTGACGAAGCCGTTGTCGAACGTCGTGTAACCGGTCTTGGACAAAAGCGGGCCAAGCGCGATGCCGTCAGCTCCTTCGGTGGCGTGAACGACCTCCAGGTCGATCTCGCCCCCCGGGTACTTCAGAGTTGCGGTGTCGTCGGTGTCGGCCACGAGAACCCCTTTGCGCTCTGGCTGGTATGGCTGCCCTGACTAGGTGCTTACTGCTGAAGGTAGTCGTTGCGGCGGCGGCGCGCCTGCCCGGGGTCGAGTCCGCTGGTCGTGCGCCCATCCGGCGGTTAAGCCGGGATGAACTCGGGGTGTGACGGGCCTCATAGCGCGCGCCGGCGTTCAGGGCTGCAGGCGCTCGACCCGCCCGCCCACGACGCGAATCCGGTTGTGCACCCGGTTTTCTCGGCCCTGCCAGAATTCGACCACCTCGGGCGCCAGGAGGTAGCCGCCCCAGTTGGGCGGAACCGGGACGCGCTCCGAGTCGGCGAAGCGCTGCGTCACCTCGTCGAGCTGCTCGAGCAGCGCCGCGCGCGAGGCGATCGGCCGCGACTGGTGCGACGCCCAGGCGCCCAGTTGTGAGCCGCGCGGCCGCTGGGCCCAGTAGTCCTGCGTGACCTGCGCGTCGACCCTGCTGACCGGGCCGCGGATGTGCACCTGCCGCCCCAGCAGGTACCAGGGGAAGGTCGCCGACGCGTACGGCGTGGCCGCCAGCTCGACGCCCTTGGCCGAGTCGTAGTTGGTGAAAAAAGTGATTCCGGTCTCGTCGGCGCTCTTGCACAACACCGATCGGCTGACCGGCCGGCCCTCCGCGACGGTGGCCAACACGAACGCATTGGGCTCGGCCACCCCGGCGCGCTCGGCGTCCTCAATCCACTTGCGGAACAAGGCAAGCCACCCGTCGGCCAACCAATCCGCATCCAGGTCCGGGCTGCCGTCCTTTTCGACCGACCCGTACTCGACGCGCATCCTCTGCAGGTGTTCCTCCGCTGGTCCAGCCATTGCGCCCACGCTACCGGCGGTAGCTACCGGCCGGTAGCGTCCGCCCGTAGCTGGGGTGCGAGAATTTCTCCCATGACTGTTGTCCCCGAAAACTTTGTCCCCGGCCTGGAAGGCGTGGTGGCCTTCACCACCGAAATTGCCGAACCGGATAAAGACGGCGGCGCGCTGCGCTACCGCGGCGTCGACATCGAAGACCTGGTGACGCAGCAGGTCACCTTCGGCGACGTCTGGGCGCTCCTGGTCGACGGAAAGTTCGGCCACGGGCTGCCGCCCGCCGAACCGTTCCCGCTGCCCATCCACACCGGCGACGTGCGGGTCGACGTGCAGGCGGGCCTGGCGATGCTGGCCCCCATTTGGGGCTACAAGCCCTTGCTCGACACCGACGAGGCCACCGCCCGCGACCAGCTGGCCCGGGCCTCGGTGATGGCGCTGTCCTACGTCGCACAGTCGGCGCGCGGCATTTACCAGCCGGCCGTTCCGCAGCGAGTGATCGACGAATGCCCCACCGTCACAGCGCGCTTCATGACCCGATGGCAGGGCGAGCCGGACCCCCGGCACGTCGAGGCCATCGACGCCTACTGGGTGTCGGCCGCCGAGCACGGCATGAACGCGTCCACGTTCACCGCGCGGGTGATCGCCTCGACCGGCGCCGACGTCGCGGCATCGCTGTCGGGGGCGATCGGGGCGATGAGCGGTCCCCTGCACGGTGGTGCGCCGGCGCGAGTGCTGCCGATGATCGAGGAGGTCGAGCGCACCGGCGACGCCCGCGGCCTGGTCAAGTCGATCCTGGACCGCGGCGACAAGCTGATGGGATTCGGCCACCGGGTTTACCGCGCCGAGGACCCGCGGGCGCGGGTGCTGCGGGCGGCCGCGGAACGGCTCGGCGCCCCGCGGCACGAGGTCGCGGTCGCGCTGGAGCAGGCCGCGCTGGCCGAACTGCGGGAGCGGCGCCCGGACCGGGCCATCGAAACCAACGTCGAGTTCTGGGCCGCCGTCATCCTGGACTTCGCCCGGGTGCCGGCCAACATGATGCCGGCGATGTTCACCTGTGGTCGCACCGCGGGATGGTGCGCCCACATCCTCGAGCAGAAGCGGCTCGGGAAGCTGGTGCGCCCTTCGGCCATCTATGTCGGACCGGGCCCCCGCAGCCCGGAAGAGGTCGAGGGCTGGGACCGGGTTCTCACCTCTGCCTGATCTTCGCGCTGGCGTCACGCAGGCGTCCGTTAGTTGTCGGTGCCCGGCGGTTCAATGAATCCGGCCGCGATGAGTTTGAGTCGCGGGCCGAGTCAATAACCGTGAGCCAGCCTGCGCCTGGGCTGGCATCCGAGACCGACAACAGGAGGCCATCATGGCGATCAACATCGAACCGGCACTGTCCCCGCACCTCGTGGTCGACAACGCCGCCGCGGCGATCGACTTCTACATCAAGGCTTTTGGCGCCGAGGAGCTGGGCCGCGTGCCCGGTCCCGACGGCAGGCTCATCCACGCCGCGCTGCGCATCAACGGCTTCACGGTGATGCTCAACGACGACTTCCCCGAAACCTGCGGCGGCAAGTCGATGACGCCCAAGTCGCTGGGCGGGACCCCGGTCACCATTCACCTGACGGTGACCGACGTCGACGCCAAGTTCCAGCGGGCCCTGGACGCGGGCGCCACCGTGGTGGCCCCGTTGGACGACCAGTTCTGGGGAGACCGCTACGGCGTGGTCGCCGACCCGTTCGGCCACCACTGGTCGCTGGGACAGCCGGTGCGCGAGGTCAGCCCCGACGAGATCGCGGCAGCGATGGCCGGGCAGGCGGGCTAAGAGTCCCGCAGCCGGGCCAGCAGCCGGCGTCGCATCGGCGGCGCCGGCTCCGCGGCGGCCGCCGCGGCGAGCATGTCGGCGACGGCGGTGAACTTGTTGCGGGGCCGGCCGTCGCGGCCGCCGCGCTCGATCTCCGCCGCGTCGATCGCGTGCCACCCCGCCGAGTCGACGACGGCGGGTCGGCGCGCCCGCACCAGCCGGCCCAGGGCCTCCGGCTTGGCCACCGGATCGGTGAGCCGGCCGGCGTTGAAATCGGCCACCAAGGCGTGGACGGTCTGGATCGAGCAGGACTTGTTGGTGCCGATGAACCCCGTCGGCCCGCGCTTGATCCAGCCCGCCACGTATGCGCCGGGCACCGCTAGGCCGGAGCCGGGTTCGACGACGCGACCACCATCGTTGGGCACGATGGCGGCGGATTCATCGAACGGAAGGTCGCGAATCGCCTTGCCGCGGTAGCCGATCGACGTCAGCACCAGTCCGGCCTCGAGCCGGCGCGCCTCGTCGGTGCCGGTGACGGAGAATTGCACGCCGGTCGCACGCCGCTCACCCAGCACGCGCTCGGGGGTGAGCTGATAGGCCAGCCGGATTCGCTTGCGCGACAAGGGTGCCGAAGCGTCGCCCAGTTTGCTGAGGATCTCCAGCTTGGTCTTGGTCAGCGGATCCGGAACGCTCGCCAGATCGCTCGCCACGCGTTGGTGGTCGGCGGCGTCGAGCACGACCTCGGATGTGCCGGTCAGCCCGATCAATTCGGGCAGGGTGAACGCCGAATGGGCGGGCCCGCGCCGAGCCGCGATCACCACTTCCCGCACGGCCGAGCGGCGAAGCGCTTCCAGCGCGTGGTCCGAGATGTCGGTTCGGGCGAGGTCCTCCGGGTCAGCCGTCAGCACTCGGGCCACGTCGAGGGCGACGTTGCCGTTGCCGATGATCACCACGCGTTCGTGACCGAGATCGACCGGCAGGTCGGTGAAGTCGGGATGCCCGTTGATCCACGCGACGAACTCGGTGGCGGTGCCAGTGCCCGGCAGGCCCATCCCGTCGATGTCCAACCGGCGATCATCCGGCGCGCCCACCGCGTACAGCACGGCGTGGTGGTGGGACAACAGATCGGCGTGGCTGAGATGCTCGCCGACCTCGACGTTGAGGTAGAACCGGAAATGGCGGTGGTGCGATACGCGGTCAAAGAGCCGGGTGACCCTCTTGGTGTTCTGGTGATCGGGCGCCACCCCGGCGCGCACCAATCCGTAGGGCGTGGGCAGCTTCTCGAAGACGTTGACCCGCACCCCGTGTTGGGTGAGCAGTTCGTCGGCGGCATACATCGCCGCCGGCCCGGATCCCACGATGGCCACGGTCAACGGCCGACGGCGCGCGCGCACCTCGGCGGCCGGGATCACCGGGGCCAGCTTCGACGTCGGCGGCAGCTTCACGTCGGCGGGTCGCTCGGGGTAGAACGAGGAGTTGATCTCGACGAAGGGCAGCTGCTTGGGCTCCAGCCGGGTGTCCGGCGCGATCGCGCCGACCGGGCACGCGCTCACGCACGCACCGCAGTCCACGCAGGCCACCGGATCGATGTAGAGCATCTCCGACGTCGCGAAGCCCGGCTCGTCCGGTGTGGGGTGAATGCAGTTCACCGGGCAGGCGAAGACACAGGACCCGTCGTTGCAGCACGACTGGGTAATAACGTGCGGCATGGATCAACCCGTGCGGCGCTACGCGGCCGGGGCGGCGGCCAGGTGCCGGCGCTGCGGCTCGCTGCGGTAGCGCGACGGCTTGCCGTTGATCTTGCAGAGCCGCCACATCAGCCGGGCGGAACGCGCTTCCATCAGACCGGTTTCGTAGGCGAGCATCCGAACGTCGGCGAACATGTCGCTCAACCACTTTCGCGATTCCGGCGACCGGAAGAAGAGTTCCTTCTTGACCTCGCGCGGGATGTCGAACTCCCGCCAGAACGCCTTGGGCGGCACCGTGATCGCCTGGCACAACACCCGCATCGTCAACGGCAGATACAACGCGGTCCAGAAGCGCTGCCGCTTAGACAACTCCGGCAGCCGCTTGCGCAGGAATTCGTGCGCGAACGAAATGTGCCTGGCCTCCTCGGCCACGTGAATGGCCATCACCCGCTCCATGATGGGGTGCAGCGACTTGCCTTCGCGCAGAACGTTTTTCTGTGTGTGATCGATGGGCTCCTCGCCGGCCAGCACCCCGATGAAGAACGCCACCGGCAACGGGCCGGCGACAAGCGGAACCAGCGGCGAGAGCCACTTGAGCATCCGCGGCATGCCGGGAACGTCGGCGCCGACGCGGTTCACCATCTCCTGGAACATCATGGTGTGGTTGCACTCTTCGACCGATTCGTGCAGGCAATACCGGTATTCCGGCGACCCGTTGGGAACCCAGAACGTGTAGTTCATCAGCCCGCGGATCAAGATCGACTCGAAGTGCAGGCCCACCTTGGCCACGTTGGCCTGCCGCCACATCCCGATCTTGATCTTGCGTTCCTCGGACTGGGCCTGGTACCAGGGATGGCGGCCCAGCGGGTCCGTCAGCGGCAGGATCCAGCGGGGGTCGTTCTCGGTGACCGCGAATTCCGGTGAGTCCCAGTCGATGTCGGTGTACGGGTTGAAGTTTCGCCGCACCGACCCCTCGGACAGTGTGGCAAGCATGTTCACGTACTCGGCGTCGTCGCGGACTTCCATGTTGCGCCGCCAACGCCGGACCAATCGCGTCCTGTCCATTCCAAGCCTCCCCGCCGAGGTTTACATTCGGACGTGCAATGTCCAGACAGTACCGCAGGTACCGGGTATTTTCTAGACCGCCCGAAAGCACTGTGGCCTGACCGGTGGTCACGCCAGCGGTGTTGCGTGGCTCACACACCACGAGGGCGCGGCCGGCTACCTCGGCCCACGGCGTCGCCACCCTCGGAGCGCTCACTAGGCTGGCTGGCATGGCTGACCAGCTCGAGATCCCCTCCGACATCAAACCCCGCGACGGCCGCTTCGGCTCCGGTCCCTCGAAGGTCCGGCCCGAACAACTCAAGGCGTTGACCACCACCGCGGCGCCGCTGTTCGGCACGTCGCACCGGCAGGCGCCCGTCAAGGATTTGGTGGGCCGGGTCCGGTCCGGCGTCAGGGAGCTGTTCTCGGTGCCGGACGGCTATGAGGTCATCCTGGGCAACGGCGGCGCGACGGCGTTCTGGGACGCCGCCGCATTCGGGCTGATCGACAAGCGCTCGCTGCACCTGTCTTTCGGCGAGTTCAGCTCGAAGTTCGCGTCCTGCGTCGCAAAGAACCCGTTCGTCGGCGACCCGATCATCATCAAGTCGGACGCCGGCAGCGCCCCCGAGCCGCAGAGCGACCCGTCGGTCGATGTGATCGGCTGGGCGCACAACGAGACCTCGACGGGGGTCGCGGTGCCGGTCCGCCGGCCGGCCGGCGGCGACGACGCGCTGGTCCTCATCGACGCGACCTCGGGCGCGGGCGGGCTGCCGGTCGACATCACCGAGGCGGACGTCTACTACTTCTCGCCGCAGAAGAACTTCGCCAGCGACGGCGGGCTGTGGCTGGCCGTCATGAGCCCGGCCGCGCTGGCGCGGGTCGAGTCGATCGCCGCGTCGGGCCGCTGGGTTCCCGACTTCTTGTCGTTGCCCATCGCGGTGGAGAACAGCCTGAAGAACCAGACGTACAACACCCCGGCGATCGGCACCCTGG
Source organism: Mycobacterium sp. E2327 (assembly GCF_001672675.1). Lineage (NCBI taxonomy): Bacteria > Bacillati > Actinomycetota > Actinomycetes > Mycobacteriales > Mycobacteriaceae > Mycobacterium > Mycobacterium sp. E2327. The sequence goes on along the minus strand of NZ_LZKE01000144.1, from coordinate 30,201 downwards.
CGCTGATGGCCGAACAGCTGGACTGGATCCTGGGCAACGGCGGGCTCGACTGGGCGGTCAAGCGGACGGCGGACTCGTCGCAGCGGCTGTACTCCTGGGCCGAGGAGAGGCCGTACACGACCCCGTTCGTCACCGACCCGGCGTTGCGCTCTCAGGTGGTGGGCACGATCGACTTCGCCGACGACGTCGACGCCGCGGCCGTCGCCAAGACTTTGCGGGCCAACGGCATCGTCGACACCGAGCCCTACCGCAAGCTGGGCCGCAACCAGTTGCGGGTCGCGATGTTCCCCGCGGTCGACCCCGAGGACGTCAGCGCGCTGGTCCAGTGCGTCGACTGGGTGGTCGAGCGGCTTTAGCGCGGCGACGATGCGGGCCAGTGGCCCGCTGAGGAGCCAGGCAATCAAGCAGCGCCTCTCGGTCATCGGCCTGCAACCCGCCAGCGTGTCAGAGCGGGTTACCGGGGTTAGCTGCATTAGAGTGCGGACCTGACGGGTCCGTCGCGCAGCGGGACGGAGCCTGCGAGGAGAAGCCATGCGGGTACTCAAAGTGGTTGGTCTCGACGACGACGGCAAATACATCATCTGCGAGGGTGATGACCCCGCGGATCGGTTCAAGCTGGCGGCCGACGACAGACTCCGCGCCGCCCTGCGCGGCGAGTCGCCACCACCCGAGCAGCCGGCGCTCGACATGCAGGTCACAAACATGTTGAGCCCCAAGGAAATTCAGGCCCGCATCCGCGCCGGCGCCTCCGTCGAGCAGGTGGCCGCGGCGTCCGGCTCGGACATCGTGCGGGTCCGCAGGTTCGCGCACCCGGTGTTGCTGGAACGCGCCCGCGCCGCCGAGCTGGCAACGGCCGCGCACCCGATGCTCGCCGACGGGCCCGCGGTGCTGACCCTGCTGGAGACCATCAGCACCGCACTCGTCGCGCGCGGCCTCGAACCCGACCGGCTCAGCTGGGACGCCTGGCGCAACGAGGACAGCCGCTGGACCGTGCAGCTCGCCTGGAAGGCCGGCCGCACCGACAACATCGCGCACTTCTGCTTCACTCCGGGCGCGCACGGCGGCACCGTCACCGCGATCGACGACCCGGCCAGCGAGCTCATCGACCCGAACTTCGAGCGTCCCCTGCGGCCGCTCGCACGGGTTGCCCAACTCGAACGCGAAGAAGAGCCGAAGCCGGCGCCGCCCGCCCCGCCCGAACAGCCGGTGCACACCCGGCGCGGCAAGCCGGTCATCCCGGCCTGGGAGGATGTGCTGCTCGGTGTGCGCTCAGGCGGCCAGCGGTAGACACCCGCTAGCCCGAAACGGTCAGCGCTTTAACCGTGCGCTCAGGGCTTTCCGTGTGAAGTGACGGCGGCATCTGGCCGATTGTTGCGCCCTAAGCTCACACACAAGGCCCACGATTCACACGCAACGCCCGAGCGGCACCGCTAGCCCGAAACAGTCAGCGCCAGCAGCGTCACCCACGCGCCCGCCACACCCACGGCCGCGCCCAGCACAAACCAGCGCAGCACCACGGTGCGCCGCCAACCCCACAGCGTCGGCGCCAACCCGCCCGCCGCCACGACGTTCAGGCCGACCGCCAACAGCGGATGCACCCGGATCAGCCCCAGGCTCAGCACGACGATGGCGATCCCGGTAACCGCGGCGCCGAACGCGGACACCGTCAAACCCGTTGCCCACGGGACGGACTCGTCGCTCACCACGTGAGCCTAGCCCGCTCGTAGAAGGCCAGGGCCGCCGCCGTCGCGACGTTGAGCGAGTCGGTACCCCGCGACATCGGGACGCGCACCCACACATCACTGAGCCGCAGGGTGGCCCTCGTCAGGCCCGGGCCCTCGGCGCCCACCACCACCGCGACGCGTTCGTCGACCGCCGCGGCCATCGCCTCGGCCAGCGCGGACGCCTCGCGCTGCGGGGTCATCGCGAGCAGCCGAAATCCGCTCTCTTTCAACAACATTAGGTCGTTGGGCCACTCGGTGGCCCGTGCGTACGGCACCAGCAAGGCGTGGCCCATGGACACCCGCACGGCGCGGCGGTACAGCGGGTCCGCGCAGCCGGCGCCGAACACCACCGCGTCCACGCCGAGCCCGGCCGCGTTGCGGAAGATCGAGCCCAGGTTCTCGTGGTCGTTGACGCCCTCGAGCACCGCGACGGTGCGCGCGTTTTCGACCACCTCCACGACGCTGGGCTCTCGCACCCTGCGGGCGGCCGCGAGCACGCCGCGATTCAGGTGGAAGCCGACCACCTTCGCCATCACCTCGGCCGAGGCGCGGTAGTACGGCGCGGCGGTGCCGGCCAGGTCGTCCTCCAGTTCGGCCAGCCGGCGTTCGGTGCCCAGCAGGGCATGCGGGGTGAACCGGGACGCCAGCATGCGCTGCACCACAAGCACGCCCTCGGCGATCACCAGGCCCTTGCCGGTCGGCAGATCGGGGCGCCGATCGACGCTGTTCAGGTCGCGGAAATCGTCGAGGCGGGGGTCGTCGGGATCGGTGACGTCCTGAACGTCAAGGCCGTCGGTCACGGGCCTTCGTCGACGAGGGCCAGCATCAAGTCGGCGGCCTCGCGCAGGGTGTCGCGCTGCTCGACGTCGAGGGTCGCCAGCCGCTTTGCCAGCCATTCCTGGCGGGCCCGACGGTTCGCCTTGACCAGCTCGGCGCCCGACTCGGACACCGAGACGAGGACCTGCCGGCCGTCGACGGGATGCGGGGTGCGGTCGACCAGACCCATCTCGGCCAGCGAAGCGATCACCCGGGTCATCGACGGGGGTCGGACGCGTTCGCGAATGGCCAACGCGCCGGGCGTCATCGCGCCCTCGTTGGCCAGTGTGGCCAGCGCCGACAGCTGAGACAGCGACACCGGCGATGACGGGTTGCGGAACCGCAGTTGGCGGGCCAGCCGCATGACTGCCAGCGACAAGTCGCTCGCCAGCCGCGCATCGCTGTCAGGCATGGCGCGAGGGTACACGCAACGCGAGAAAGACGGGATACGAAACGGCCAACGACGGACTTTGGTCCTTTGCTCGCGGGCGCTATGTTGATCGCGATGACTGTCGAACCCGGCCAAGGCCGCGAGGCGCCGCCGCTGCCGGCCTCGCTGCTCGAGGTGTGGCCCGTGGTCGTGGTCGGCTTCGTGGGTTGGCTGATCGGCGCGGTCCTGGCGTTCGTCGTGCCCGCCCTGCACAGTTGGCGCCCGGTGACGCTGGGCGGGCTGGGCGTCGGGGTGATAGGCACCAGCATCTTCGTGTTGCAACTTGCCGCCGCGCGCCGCGGCGCCCGCGGCGCGCAAACCGGCCTCGAAACCTACCTCGACCGCAAGTAGATTCACCGACCCGGGAGGAGCGATGGTCGCCCCGCTGCTGCAAGCGCAGATCGACATCGACGTGCCGGCCGCCAAGGTCTGGGCACTGATATCCGACTTCCGGCGGATGCCGCAGTGGAGCCCGCAGTGTCGCCTGATGCGGCCGCTCGGCCCAGTGCGTCCGGGCACCCGCACCATCAACCTCAACCGCCGCAACCGCATGTTCTGGCCCACCACGAGCACGGTGCTCGAGGTCGTCCCCGAGAAGAAGCTGGCGTTCCGGGTCAACACCAACCACACGGTGTGGACCTACGAGCTCGAGCCGAACGGTCAGGGCACCCGGTTGGTGGAGAGCCGCCACGCCGAGAACGGTGTCACCGCGGTCTCTAACCTGTCGGTCAACGCGCTGATGGGCGGGACTGCGAACTTCGAGCGGGAATTGCTCGAGGGAATGAAGACCTCGCTGGCAAGGATCAAAGCCGCGGCCGAGAAGGGTTAGTCCCCCGGCTCGGTCGGAGGCTCCGGCGATTCGGCCGGAGGCTCCGGCGATTCCGGCGAAGGCACGAGCGATTCGGTCGGAGGCTCCGGCACGTCCGGCGGCGACTCCACCGCCTCGGCCTGGGCCGGCGGCGGGTTCTCCGCGACGTCGAGCACGCCGTCGTCGTACGGGTCGTACATCGGCGAACCGGTGCCGGCCGGGGCCGGGGTGTCCGAATGGGCGCCACAGCCGTACTGCTTGTCGACGACGTGCCCGTCCGCGGACAGCTCGTTGCCGCACACCCCGAACATCGCGCCGAGCGCTCCGGCCAGTGGCAGGAAAAAGCCGCAATCGCGGCACACCCGCTTGGTCGAACGCGCCATCGCCGAATCCGGACCGTAGTCGCCGGTGTGCCACCGCTCGGCCGCCTCGGCGCGGCCCACCGGGCCCATCACCCAGCGGCGGCCCAGCCCGACCTCGGCGGCGGTCTCGTCGACCTGCGGGTCACCGCTGGCGGCGTAACCCGGGACCAGCCGAGGGTCGTCGACCGCTGGCGCCAGCAGGTCGCCGGGACCCAGATCGCCCGGACGCACCCGCTCCTGCCAGGGCACCCACTCCGGGGCCAGCAACGCCGTCGGGCCGGGGATCAGCACGACTTCGCTGATCGTGGCGTGGTCCGCGCCGCGGTAGGCGGCGACGACGGCCGCCCACTGCCAGCCCTGATAGCCGGGCAAATGCGCCAGGAACCGGTGAGTCGCGGCGTTCGGGTCCTCGTAGCTGACGCCCAGGTAGTCCCCCACGGCCTCCGCGCCGGCGAACTCCTCGACGGCGGCCCTGGCCTGATCGGCCGCACCGGTGAGCAGCGCGGCCAACTCGTCGGGCCACTCGGCCACGGTCGTGGCGGCGGGTTCCACTGACTCTTCAGTGGGTCCGGTCACGCTGCCCCCTCTCTCGTGGCGATCGGACTACAGTGCGTCTCCATACTAGGTTGGCGAGCCACGCCCTGTTGCCTGCCCGTATAGGACAGAATTGAGTGGTGTCTGGACGCCGGCGTGATGCTCGGGGCCGGGTGGCCGCTAACCCGGGCCGCCGACCCCGCCCGAACGGCAAGGGTTCGGCCAACCAGCATCCGGGGATGGCCAACTACCCGGCCGATGACGCCGACTATCGCCGATCGCGCCGTCCGCCGCCGATGCCGAGCGCGAACCGGTACCTCCCACCGCTGGGCGAGGAGTCCGAACCGGAACGCAACAGCGGCCCGACCCCACGCGGGTCCACCGCCAGCGAACGCATCACCGTCACCCGCGCCGCCGCGATGCGCAGCCGCGAAATGGGCTCCCGCATGTACTGGATGGTGCAGCGGGCCGCCACCGCCGACGGCGCCGACAAGTCGGGCCTGACGGCGCTGACGTGGCCGGTGGTCGCCAACTTCGCGGTCGACTCGGCGATGGCCGTCGCGCTGGCCAATACGCTGTTCTTCGCTGCGGCCAGCGGGGAGAGCAAGTCCAAAGTCGCTCTGTACCTGTTGATTACGATCGCGCCGTTCGCGGTGATCGCGCCGCTGATCGGCCCGGCGCTGGACCGCCTGCAGCACGGCCGGCGCGTGGCGCTCGCGCTGTCGTTCGCGCTGCGCACCCTGCTGGCGGTGCTGCTGATCATGAACTACGACGGCGCCACCGGCAGCTTCCCGTCGATGGTGCTCTATCCGTGCGCGCTGGCGATGATGGTGCTGTCCAAGTCGTTCAGCGTGCTGCGCAGCGCGGTGACACCGCGGGTGATGCCGCCGTCCATCGACCTGGTGCGCGTCAATTCGCGGCTGACCGTGTTCGGTCTCCTCGGCGGCACCATCGCCGGCGGTGCCATCGCGGGCGGCGTCGAGTTCGTCTGCACCCACCTCTTCAAGCTCCCCGGCGCGTTGTTCGTAGTCGTCGCCGTCACGATCGCGGGCGCCTTCCTGTCGATGCGCATCCCGCGCTGGGTCGAGGTGACCGCGGGTGAAGTCCCGGCCACCCTGAGCTACCGACGCGACGGTGACCAACGGCGGCGATGGCCCGACGAGGTCAAAAGGGTCGGCGGAACGCTTCGACAACCGTTGGGCCGCAACATCATCACCTCGCTATGGGGCAACTGCACCATCAAGGTGATGGTGGGCTTCCTGTTCCTGTACCCGGCGTTCGTCGCCAAGGCGCATCAGGCCAACGGATGGGCCCAACTGGCCATGCTGGGCATGATCGGGGCCGCCGCCGCGATCGGCAACTTCGCCGGCAACTTCACCAGCGCGCGCCTACAGCTGGGCAGGCCGGCCGTGCTGGTGGTGCGCTGCGCGGTGGCGGTGTGCGCCGTCGCCCTGGCGGCCGCCGTGGCGGGCACCCTGATGGTGACGGTGATCGCCACGTTGATCACCTCGGGCTCCAGCGCCATCGCGAAGGCCTCGCTCGACGCCTCGCTGCAACACGATCTGCCCGAGGAGTCGCGGGCGTCGGGATTCGGGCGATCGGAATCGACCTTGCAGCTGGCCTGGGTGCTGGGTGGGGCGCTCGGCGTCCTGGTGTACACGGAGCTGTGGGTGGGCTTCACCGCCGTCAGCGCCCTGCTCATCCTCGGCCTGGCCCAGACCCTTGTCAGCTTCCGCGGCGACTCCTTGATCCCCGGACTCGGGGGCAATCGGCCCGTCATGGTCGAGCAGGAGGGCACGCGCCGGGGCGCCGGCAGGCCGGCGGCGGTGCCGGAGTGAAACGCGGCGTGGTCGCGCTCGTCGCGACCGTGGTGGCGCTGGCGTGCGTCGGGGTCGGCGTCGGAACCTGGATGCTGGTGCGCCGCACCGGCCCCCAGCAGCCCGAGATCAGCGCCTATACGCACGGGCACCTGATCCGGGTGGGGCCGTACCTGTACTGCGATGTGCTCAACCTCAACGACTGCCAGACGCCGCAGACCCAGGGCGAGCTACCGCTCAACGAGCACTACCCGGTGCAACTTTCGGTCCCCGACGCCATCGCGCGGGCACCCTGGCGGCTGCTGCAGGTCTATGAGGATCCGGCCAACACCACAGCGACCATGTTCCGACCGGGGGCGCGCCTCGCGGTCACCATTCCGGCGGTGGACCCGCAGCGCGGCAAGCTGACCGGGATCGTGGTGCAGCTGCTGACGTTGGTGGTCGACGACGGCCAACAAAACGACATCAGCGCCGTTCGTGCCGTCCCGCACGCGGAATGGTCCGTGCGGCTGACCTCCTGACGTTCCGCCGAAGGCCAAAATGAAACCACCGCACAACGATTCGATCTGGCCCGACGATACCCGCCGCGCCGCCGTGACGCTCGCACTGGCCGCGGCGACGAACAGCGACATGCAGTTTCAGGACATGATCGACTCGATCACGGACGCGCTGAACAGCGGCCGGTCCCTGCAGTTCGTGGTCGAGTTGATCCGCCTGCTGCCCGCCGGGTTGAACGAAGAATTCAACAAACCCGAAACCGCCTCGGCTTTCCGGCAGCTGGCGGCGGAAGCCCAGGCGTACGAGGACGACATGCGAGCGCGCAGCGAATGGCGAGTCGAGTAGCCGGTTACGCGCTGTGATCGGCCGGCACCCGCTCGCCGTCGACCGGCGGCCCGGGAGGGGTTCCGTCCCCGAAAGGCCTGCCGCCCAGGGTTTCCCGGCTGTGTGGGGCAAGCCAGCCGGCCAGGTCCGGTCCCTTGGGCACGATGCGCGTCGGGTTGATGTCGGCGTGCACGATGTAGTAGTGCTGCTTGATCTGGACGAAGTCCACGGTGTCGCCGAAGCCGGGCGTCTGAAACAGGTCGCGCGCGTAGGCCCACAGGACCGGCATTTCGGACAGCTTTGACCGGTTGCACTTGAAGTGCCCGTGGTAGACGGGGTCGAAGCGGGCCAGGGTGGTGAACAGCCGGACGTCGGCCTCGGTGATGGTGTCGCCCACCAGGTATCGCTGGTTGGCCAGGCGGTCGCTGACCCAGTCCAGCGCGGTGAACAGCCGGTCGTATGCCGCTTCGTAGGCCTGCTGCGAGCCCGCGAAACCGCAACGGTAGACACCGTTGTTGATCTCGGTGTAGATCCGCTTGCTCACCTCGTCGATCTCGGCGCGCAGCGGCTCCGGGTATAACTGCGGCGCGCCGTCGCGGTGGTAGGCCGTCCACTCGGTGGACAGATCCAGCGTCAGCTGCGCGAAGTCGTTGGTGACCACCGCGCCGGTCGGGATGTCGACGATCGCCGGGACGGTGATCCCTTTGGGGTAGTCGGGAAAGCGTTTGAAGTAGGCGTCCTGCAGCCGCGGGATCTTCAGCACCGGGTCGACGCCGCCCGGGTCAAGGTCGAAGGTCCAGCTGCGCTCGTCGTGGGTGGGGCCGCAAAACCCAATGGAGAGAACGTCTTCCAGGCCAAGCAGCCGCCGGACGATGATCGCGCGGTTGGCCCAGGGGCACGCGCGGGCCACGATGAGCCGATAGCGGCCCGGCTCTACCGGGTAGCCGTCGCGTCCGTCGGCGGTGATGCGGGTGTTGATGTAGTTGGTGTCGCGGGTGAATTCGCCCGCAGGGGCGACATAAGAGGCCATGAGGACAATTCTGCCCCTTCGGCCGGCGTCAACTAATCGGCGATTCCGCCCATCGCGTCGGCCTTCGCGCTCGTCTGGAACCGGCGGGCCAGGTTGGCCTCCGTCGATTCGGCGGGCTCCCAATGCGCGATCCACGGTCCGGTGCCCTCGGACTGATCGACGATCCCGTCCTCCAGCCAGGTGTACCGGCCCTCCAGCACGTCGTGGGTCAGCCGCACGTCGCTGCTGTCGGTATTGGCCCACAACGCCTGGAACAGGGCCTCGACCCGCAGTGTGGCTTGTTGGCAGAACGTGTCGGCCAGCTCGTAGGCCTGCCGGCCGACGGCGGGGTCCGCCGCCCGCTGCCCCTCGGCGCGCACGCACGCCGCCGACATCGCGAACAGCTCGGCGCCGATGTCGACGACGCGACCGAGGAATCCCTGCCGCTGCTCGAGCTTGGCCTGCCAGCGCGCCATCCCGTAGAAGGTGTTGCGGGCCAGCTTGCGGGTGGAGCGTTCGACGAACCGCAGGTGGGACGCCAGCGGGCCGAACTCGCTATACGCCCTGGGCCGCTGCCCTTCACCGAACACCAACTGCGGCAACCACTTTGCGTAGAAGCCGCTCGCGCCGACGGCCGCGGCGGCCTTTTGCCGCAAGCCGGTGTCGGCCTTGGCGAGGTCGCCGGCCGCGGTCAGGTGGGCGTCGACCGCCTCGCGCGCGATCAGCAACCGCATGATCTCGCTGGATCCCTCGAAGATGCGGTTGATCCGCAGGTCGCGCACCACCTGCTCGGCCGGCACCGCGCGCTCCCCGCGCGCGGCCAGCGACTCGGCGGTCTCGTACCCGCGCCCGCCGCGGATCTGCAGGAGCTCGTCGGCGATCAGGCAGGCCATCTCGCTGGACCACAACTTGGCCAGCGCCGCCTCGATCCTGATGTCGTTGCGGCCTTCGTCGGCCATCTGGGCGGAGAGCTCGAGCACCGCGTCGAGGGCGTAGGTGGTGGCGGCGATGAACGAGATCTTGCTCGCGACCGCTTCGTGTTTGGCGAGCGGTTTGCCCCATTGCACGCGCTCCCCCGACCATTCGCGGGCTATCTTCAGCGCCCACTTCGACGATCCCGTCGCGCTCGCGGGAATCGACAGGCGCCCGGCGTTGAGCGTGGTCAGCGCGATCTTCAAGCCGTCGCCTTCCCGGCCGATCAGGTTTTCGGCGGGCACCCGCACCCGGTGCAGCCGGGTGACACCGTTCTCGATGCCGCGTAGCCCCATGAACTTGTTACGCCGCTCCACGGTGATCCCGGGCGAATCGGCCTCGACGACGAAGGCGCTGATGCCGCCGCGGTGCCCCTCGCTCTTGGGCACCCGGGCCATGACCACCAGCAGTTCGGCGACCACGCCGTTGGTGGTCCACAACTTCACGCCCTCGAGTTCGTACGCCTTGCCGTCCTCGACGGGTGTCGCCGTCGACGCCAGGCGCGCCGGGTCCGAGCCCACGTCGGGCTCGGTGAGCAGGAACGCCGATATGGCGCCGGCGGCGCAGCGCGGCAAGAACTTTCGCTTCTGTTCCGGCGTGCCGGCAAGTTTGAGCGGCTCGGGCACCCCGATCGACTGGTGGGCCGACAGCAGGGCGCCGAGGCTGGGATGGACCGAAGAGATCATCACCAGCGCGCGGTTGTAGGCCACCTGCGACATGCCTAGGCCGCCGTATTCGGTGGGTATCTTCATGCCGAAGCAGCCCAGCGCGGCCAGGCCCTTGACGTATTCGTCGGGGATCTGCGAGTCGCGCTCGATGACGCTGCCGTCGACGGTGTCGAGGAACTCGCGCACCTTGCCGAGGAAGGCGTCGATGCGCGCCTCGTCGGCGGCGGAGGGTTTGGGGAACGGGTGGATGAGTTCTAGCGGAAAGTGCCCGAGAAAGAGCTCTTTGGCGAATGACGGTTTATCCCAACCACTTTCGCGGGATTCCTCGGCCAGGGCCCTCGCTTGTTCCTCGGTGACCTGAGCTTGCTGTGCCATCGCCGCCTCCTCGCTAACGACTCACATCGAGGTCATGGGTACCCGCCGGTGGGCGGAGTATTACGACCTACGCACGTCGAAGTTACCACCCAGTAGCTTCTCGGCATACCGGTTCGTCGCGAGTGGCTCGAAGCTCAGGAATCGAGCTCCCGGGCCACCGCCTTGACCACCTCGGAGACGCGATGCGCGGTCTTGCGGTCGGGGTATCGCCCCTTGCGTAACTCGGGCTGCACGGCGCTTTCCAGCAGCGTGATCATGTCCTCGACCATCCCGTGCAGCTCGTCGGGGCTGTGCTTGCGCTCGACCGGCGCCGCCTCGCGGCGCGTCTTGGCAAGGCTGGGCGGCGGATCGATCAGCTTGAGGCTCAAGGCCTGCGGTCCACGGCGACCCGAGGCGACGCCGAACTCCACCCGCTGCCCGGACTTGAGCCCCTCGACCCCTTCGGGCAACGCCGACGAACGGACGTAGACGTCCTCGCCGTCCTCCTGTGACAGGAAGCCAAACCCCTTTTCGGCGTCGTACCACTTAACCTTGCCGGTCGGCACTGGTCTCACCTGCTTGTCTGACGGAACACTAGGATGGGCAACGCAAGAAGCGTCCCGCCTGCGCAGGACGCATGTTGGATTCTGATCCTACTCGGATGCCCGCCTGACGAGCACCCCCGTTACCCGTCACTCGGTAGTCTGGGCATTACCGCAGGAGGAGAGATGCGCCTGATCCTGAACATCGTCTGGCTGGTATTCGGTGGCCTGTGGATGGCCGCCGGATATCTGCTGGCGGCGCTGGTCAGTTTCCTGCTCATCGTCACCATTCCCTTCGGCTTCGCATCGCTGCGCATCGCGTCCTACACGTTGTGGCCGTTCGGCCGCACCATCGTCGACAAACCGACCGCCGGGACCGGCGCGCTGATCGGAAATGTCGTCTGGGTGCTGCTTTTTGGGTTGTGGCTGGCGATCGGTCATCTGGTGAGCGCGGTGGCGATGGCGGTCACCATCGTCGGCATTCCGCTCGCGCTGGCCAACCTCAAGCTGATCCCGGTGTCGTTGATGCCGCTGGGCAAAGAAATCGTTCCCTCGAACTCGCCCACCCCGCCGACCCGATTCGCGCCGGTGGCCGCATGACGCTGACCGCTTTGGGCTTACCGACCGTCCGCGGCCGCGCGGACCAACCCGTCGCTCAAAACGTTCCGGGCAGCGGCCCGCTGCTGGACACCTACGGACGCGCCGCCACCGATCTGCGGGTGTCGCTTACCGATCGTTGCAATCTGCGGTGCAGCTACTGCATGCCGGCCGAGGGCCTGGACTGGCTCCCCGGCGAGCAATTGCTGAGCCCCGACGAGCTGGCCAGGCTGATGCGCATCGCCGTCACCCGGCTGGGCATCACCAGCGTGCGGTTCACCGGCGGCGAGCCCCTGTTGTCCCGCCACCTCGAAGAGGTGATCGCCGCGGCGGCGGCTCTGCGGCCCCGCCCCGAGATCTCGCTGACCACCAACGGCGTGGGGCTGGCGCGGCGCGCCGCGGCCCTCGCCGAGGCGGGCCTGGATCGGGTCAACGTGTCGATGGACAGCGTGGACCGAGACCACTTCGCGGCCATCACCCGCCGGGACCGGCTCGCCGACGTGCTGGACGGCCTGGCGGCCGCCAAAGCGGCCGGCCTGACTCCCGTCAAGGTCAACGCCGTCCTCGACCCCGCGACGGGGCGTGAGGACGTCGTCGGCCTGTTGCGGTTCTGCCTCGAGCACGGCTATCAATTGCGGGTCATCGAGCAGATGCCGCTGGATGCCGGGCATCAGTGGCGGCGTGGCGCCGCGCTGACGGCGGACGACGTGCTGGCGGTGCTGCGCCCGCACTTCCGGCTGCGCCCGGACCCGGCGCCGCGCGGCTCGGCACCGGCCGAGCTCTGGCTGGTCGACACGGGCCCCAACACGCCGAGCGCGAAGTTCGGTGTCATTGCGTCGGTGTCGCACGCCTTCTGTTCGACCTGCGACCGCACCCGGCTCACGGCCGACGGCCAGATCCGCAGCTGCCTCTTCTCGACCGACGAGACCGACCTTCGGGGCCTGCTGCGCGGTGGGGCCGACGACGACGCGATCGAGGCGGCGTGGCGCGCCGCGATGTGGGCTAAGCCCGCCGGCCATGGCATCAACGATCCGGACTTCATCCAGCCCGTCCGTCCCATGAGCGCGATCGGTGGCTAGCCCGGCGGGCCAGGCCGCGGCCGAGGCGGCGGGAATCCAGGTGACGGTCCGTTACTTCGCGGCCGCGCGCGCCGCGGCGGGCACGGAATCGGAGACTGTGGTGGTGCGCCCGGGCACCACGATCGCCGAATTGACCGAGCGTCTCGCAGTCCGCGGATCGCGCCTCGCCACGGTGTTGAGCCGGTGCTCCTACCTGCGCGACGGCATCGCCGTTCGCGACGAAACCATACCGTTACAGACCGGTGACACGATCGACGTTCTGCCGCCCTTCGCCGGCGGATGAAACTGTGAGATACCTCACGTAACGGAACGATAACGGCAAAATCACGCTCCGATATCGGGGGTTATGACCAGCGGAAATCCCTAGCGTTCCTGGGCTTTTCGCAAATGGCCGAGAGGGAAACGCCGGGTTTCGCAAGACGTGACGAGACGAACAGAACGCGCTAGCGTCACCGACGGTTCGTCAATCTACCGAACGGCGTTCCTCCCCTCCTATCGCGCCGAGCTCCATCCAATAGGCGGGGATCACCGACCAACAGCGGATGGAGGCGGGGGACCCACCGGTCCACCGTGATCGGACCGGAGCCGCTTGCGGCTCCTAGGGGTGAAGCCGACACCGGCTCCCATGCGGAGCGCGGCGACGGCCGGGTGGCCTCTCCAACCCGAACCCGACAGCTGACCTCGTAGGCGCGTCACGAGAGAGGAATATTTCGGCGCGTATGAGTGGACGTCACCGTAAGCCCACAACATCCAGCATCAGCGTCGCCAAGATCGCCTTCACAGGGGCGGTAATTGGTGGCGGCAGCATCGCCCTGGCCGGCCAGGCCGCCGCGGCCACCGACGGCGAATGGGACCAGGTAGCCCGCTGTGAGTCCGGCGGCAACTGGGGAATCAACACCGGCAACGGCTATCACGGCGGTGTTCAGTTCAGCTCGAGCACCTGGGCCTCGCACGGCGGCGGCGAATTCGCCCCGTCGGCCGAGATGGCAACCCGGGAACAGCAGATCGCGGTCGCCGAGCGCGTGCTAGCGACCCAGGGTCGCGGCGCGTGGCCCGTGTGCGGCGGTCCGCTGTCGGGCCCCACTCCGCGCCAGGTTCCCGCGCCCGTACCCGCGGGCATGGACAACCCCATCGATGCGCCCGGCCTCAACGGCTTGCCGCCGCTGGCACCGCCGCCCGCGGACGCCCCGCCGCCGGACGCGCCTCCGCCTCCTCCCCCGCCGCCCGCCGACCCGGGCCCGCCGGTGACGCTGACGTCGTTCGGCCAACCGACGCCGCCCCCTGCGGACGCGACGCCCCCGGCGCCTCCCGCGGACGCCGTGCCGCCCGCGCCGCCCGTGGATGTGCCGCCGCCGCCGGCCGACTCGCCCCGCACCGCGGACGTGGGCTTCACCCGGCAACTGTTGGAAGCGATCCGCGGCGCCGACATCCACGGGAACGACGCGCTGGACGCCCTGGGGCAGCCGCCCCAGGCCAGCTGACGCCTCCACTTATCCCAGACGCCCGGCGCTCTCCCGCTAAACCTGCCGATTGCGGGAGGGCGCCCGGGTCGTCTCTAGGCCGAGCCCACCCATTCCTCGGTGCCGTCGTCGAAGAACTGGTGCTTCCACACCGGTAACCGCGCCTTGATGGTGTCCACCAGCTGCGCGCAGGTGTCGAACGCCTCCTGCCGATGGTCGGCGGCCACCGCGGCCACCAGCGCCGCCTCCCCGATGTGCAGCACGCCGATGCGGTGGCTGGCCGCGATCGCGCGCACCCCCCTGGACAACTCGGCGACCTCGCCGACGACCTGGGCCAGCACCTGCTCGGCCGACGGATGCGCGGAATACTCCAACCGCACCACCCGACGCCCACCGTCGTGGTCGCGAATCATGCCGACAAAGCCGACGATCGCCCCGGCCGACTGATGGCCCACCAGCTCTTCGTGCTCCGCCAGAACGATCGGCTCTTCGGTCATGGCGGCGCGCAGCACCCGGGTCATCCCTGGTGATCCCCGCCGGCGAGTTGGTCGAGTGCGTGGTCGAGCACGTCGGCGAGCACGCCGAGCCCGTCGCGCACTCCTCCGGGTGATCCCGGCAGATTCACGATCAGCGTGCGGCCGGCCACACCGCATACGCCGCGCGACAGCACCGACGTCGGCACCTTCGGCAGGCCCGAGTGGCGGATCGCGTCGGCGAGCCCGGGGATCATGTAGTCCAGCACCGCGACCGTCTGGTCCGGGGTGACGTCGCTGGGCGAGATACCGGTGCCCCCCGAGGTGATGATCAGGTCGACCTCGGCGTCGAGCGCCCCACGCAGCGCCTCACCGACCGGCTCCCCGTCGGCCACAACCTCGGGCTGCACGGGCGAAAAGCCATGCTGTTCAAGCCATTCCGCGATGATGGGCCCGCATCGGTCGTCGTACACGCCGGACGACGCACGGGTCGAGGCGATGATTATTCGTGCGGATCGCGTGCCCATCACCGCTCCCAGGTTCCGGTCTTGCCGCCCTGCTTGCGAAGCACCCGGATGTCATCGAGACGGGCGGCCGGGTCAACAGCTTTGATCATGTCGTACAGCGTGAGCCCTGCCACGCTGACGGCGGTCAACGCCTCCATCTCCACGCCCGTGCGGTCGGTGCTGCGCACGGTCGCGGTGATCTCGATGTCCGACTCGCCAACGGTGAAATCGACGTCCACCCCGGTGAGCGCGAGCTGATGGCAGAGCGGGATCAGGTCGCTGGTGCGCTTTGCCGCAAGAATGCCCGCCACCCGCGCGGTAGCCAGCGCGTCGCCCTTGGGCAGGCCGCCGGTCGAGACGAGCGCCACCACCTCCGGCGACGTGCGCAGGGCGCCCGCCGCGACGGCGGTGCGCCGAGTGGCGTCCTTTTCCGTGACGTCGACCATGTGCGCCGCGCCCCGCTCGTCCAGGTGCGAGAGCGTGCCTGCCGAGGCCTTGGCGGCCTCCGGGGCCCCAGCCATGGGTTATCGGTTGACGACCGTGACCGGGTGAACGTAGGGCAGGTCGGTCGCGGGCAACGGGAAGACCAGCTCCCCGAAGGGTGACAGCGCACCCGTCCGGTCGCTCACCAGTTCGCTCACGGCGTGGTCGTCCGGGTCCGTCGTCGGCCAGCCGTTGTCGACGTAGTTGGTCTTACGCGCCTTGCCTTCAGCAGAGTCAGCCACGGGGTCCATTCTGACAGGTGGCGCCCACGCCCGCGGCGCAAGGCCACGCTGACCGTGGGATTTGCCTACCAGCGGGTCGCGAGGACTGCTTTACGCTGGTCAGCAATGACCGATAACACCCCGGACATCCCGCTGGGGTCCTGGCTGGCCGACTTGCCCGACGAGCGGCTGATCCGACTGCTGGAACTCCGGCCAGACCTCGCCCAGCCCCCGCCTGGCAGCATCGCGGCGCTGGCCGCGCGCGCCCAGGCGCGCCAGTCGGTCAAGGCCGCCACCGACGACCTGGACTTCTTGCGGCTGGCGGTGCTGGACGCGCTGCTGGTCCTGCAGGCCGACTCGGCCCCGGTCCAAATCGCCAAGCTGCTCGCGCTCATCGGCGACCGGGCCCCCGAGGCCGACGTGCTCGGCGCGCTGGACGACCTGCGGCAGCGCGCGCTGGTCTGGGGCGATGCCGCGGTGCGGGTGGCCGCCGATGCCGGCACCGCCTTGCCGTGGCACCCGGGGCAAGTCACGCTCGAGGACAACTCCCGCACCGGCGAGGAGATCGCCGGCCTCATCGACGACCTCGACCAGCCCCAGCTCGACGTCTTGCAAAAGCTGCTCGAGGGTTCGCCGATGGGCCGCACCCGCGACGCCGCCCCCGGCGCCCCGGCGGATCGCCCGGTGCCGCAGCTGCTGGCGACGGGTCTGCTGCGGCGCATCGACGCCGACACCGTGATCTTGCCCCGGCACGTCGGGCAGGTGCTGCGCGGCGAGGACCCCGGCCCCATGCAGCTGACGGCCCCCGACCCGGCGGTGTCGACCACCACCGCGGACGACGTGGACGCGGTCGCCGCGGGAGCCGTCATCGACCTGCTCCGCGAGATCGACGTGCTGCTTCAAACCCTGGGCGCCGCACCGGTTTCCGAGCTTCGCAGCGGCGGACTGGGAATTCGGGACCTCAAACGGCTGGCCAAAACGACCAGCGTCGAGGAACCGCGGCTGGGCCTGATCCTCGAGGTCGCCGCCGCGGCCGGGTTGATCGCCAGCGGCATGCCCGACCCGGAGCCCGCCGAGGGCGAGGGACCGTACTGGGCACCGACGGCGGCCACCGAACGGTTCTCCGCGATGACCGCCGCCGAGCGTTGGCACGTGCTGGCCGGCACCTGGCTCGACCTGCCGGGCCGCCCCGCGTTGATCGGTACCCGCGGTCCCGATGCCAAACCCTATGGCGCCCTTACCGATTCGCTGTACTCGACGGCCGCGCCGCTGGACCGGCGACTGCTGCTGGGAATGCTGTCCGAGCTGCCGCCCGGGGCCGGTGTCGACGCCGTCACCGCCTCGGCCGCGCTGATTTGGCGCCGTCCGCGCTGGGCCAGACGGCTGCAGCCGAAACCCGTTTCCGATCTGCTGACCGAATGCCACGCGCTGGGCCTGGTGGGTCGGGGAGCGCTCAGCACGCCCGGGCGAGCGCTGCTGGACGACGCCGGCGATCCGGAGCTCGCCGTGCAGGCGATGACGCGCGCGATGCCCGCACCGATCGACCACTTCCTGCTGCAGGCCGACCTGACCGTCGTGGTGCCCGGCCCACTGCAACGCGAACTCGCCGAGGACCTGGCGACCGTCGCCACCGTCGAATCGGCCGGCACGGCGATGGTGTACCGCATCAGCGAGCAGTCCATCCGGCACGCGCTCGACATCGGCAAGACCCGCGACTGGATGCACGACCTCTTCACCAAGCACTCCAAAACCCCGGTGCCGCAAGGACTCACGTACCTCATCGACGACGTCGCCCGTCGGCATGGCCAGCTCCGAATCGGCATGGCCGCATCGTTCGTGCGGTGCGAGGACCCGGTGCTGCTCGCCCAGGCCGTCGCGGCCGCGGAGGACCTGCAGTTGCGCGCCCTGGCGCCGACGGTGGCGGCGTCGCCGGCGCCGATCGCCGAGGTGCTCGTCAGGCTGCGGCAGGCGGGCTTTGCCCCGGCCGCCGAGGACTCCTCCGGTTCGATCGTCGACGTCCGGCCTCGCGGAGCGAGGGTGCCCACCCCCCAGCAGCGGCGGCCCTACCGGCCCGCGCCGCGCCCCAGCGGGGAGACGCTGAACGCCGTCGTCTCGGTGCTGCGCAAGGTGACCGCCGCGCCGTTCGGGAATATCCGCGTCGACCCCGCGGTCACTATGTCGACGTTGCAGCGCGCGGCCAAGGACCAGGACACGTTGGTGATCGGCTACCTCGACGCCGCCGGCGTGGCCACCCAGCGGGTCGTGTCCCCGATCTCCGTGCGGGGCGGGCAGCTGGTTGCCTTCGATTCGGCGTCCGGGCGGCTGCGTGACTTCGCCATCCATCGCATCACGTCGGTGGTGTCGGCGGAGTCCGGATAATGGGAGCTATGACCCGCGCCGTCGACGATGCAGAACGAAGTGATGGGGAGGAGCGGCGCAATTGACTGACGGACCATTGATCGTGCAGTCGGATAAGACGGTGCTGCTCGAAGTGGATCACGAGCTGGCCGGCGCGGCACGCGCAGCCATCGCGCCGTTCGCCGAGCTGGAACGCGCGCCCGAGCACGTGCACACCTACCGCATCACGCCCCTGGCGCTGTGGAACGCCCGCGCGGCCGGCCACGACGCCGAACAGGTCGTGGACGCGCTGGTCAGCTTCTCCCGTTATGCGGTGCCCCAGCCGCTGCTGGTCGACATCGTCGACACCATGGCCCGCTACGGCCGGCTGCAGCTCGTCAAGCACCCGGCGCACGGCCTGACGCTGGTCAGCTTCGACCGCGCGGTGCTCGAGGAGGTGCTGCGCAACAAGAAGATCGCGCCGATGCTCGGCGCGCGCATCGACGAGGACACCGTCGTCGTCCACCCCAGCGAGCGCGGCCGGGTCAAGCAGATGCTGCTCAAGATCGGCTGGCCCGCAGAGGATCTCGCCGGCTACGTCGACGGTGAGGCGCACCCGATCAGCCTCGAGCAGGACGGCTGGCAGCTGCGCGACTACCAGCAGCTGGCCGCCGACTCGTTCTGGTCGGGCGGTTCCGGGGTGGTGGTGCTGCCCTGCGGCGCCGGCAAGACGCTCGTCGGCGCGGCCGCGATGGCCAAAGCCGGTGCGACGACGCTGATTCTGGTCACCAACATCGTCGCCGCCCGGCAGTGGAAACGCGAGCTGGTCGCGCGCACCTCGCTGACCGAGGACGAGATCGGCGAATACTCCGGCGAGCGCAAGGAGATTCGGCCCGTCACCATCTCGACGTACCAGATGATCACGCGACGCACCAAGGGCGAATACCGCCACCTGGAACTCTTCGACAGTCGCGACTGGGGACTCATCATCTACGACGAGGTGCACCTGTTGCCGGCGCCCGTGTTCCGGATGACCGCCGACCTGCAGTCCAAGCGGCGACTTGGCCTGACCGCCACGTTGATCCGCGAAGACGGCCGCGAGGGCGACGTGTTTTCCCTGATCGGCCCGAAGCGCTACGACGCGCCGTGGAAGGACATCGAGGCGCAGGGCTGGATCGCACCGGCGGAATGCGTCGAGGTGCGGGTCACCATGACCGACAACGAGCGGATGATGTACGCCACCGCCGAACCCGAAGAGCGATACCGGCTGTGCTCGACGGTGCACACCAAAATCGCTGTGGTCAAATCGATTTTGGAAAAGCATCCCGGCGAGCAGACGCTGGTGATCGGCGCCTACCTCGATCAACTCGACGAACTCGGCGCCGAGCTCAACGCCCCGGTGATCCAGGGGTCGACGCGAACCAAGGAACGGGAGGCGTTGTTTGACGCCTTTCGCCGCGGCGAGGTGTCCACCCTGGTGGTGTCCAAGGTGGCGAACTTCTCCATCGATTTGCCGGAAGCGTCAGTGGCCGTGCAGGTTTCGGGGACTTTCGGCTCGCGCCAAGAGGAGGCCCAGCGGCTGGGCCGGTTACTGCGGCCCAAGCACGACGGCGGCGGCGCCATGTTCTACTCGGTGGTGGCCCGCGACAGCCTGGACGCCGACTATGCCGCGCACCGCCAGCGCTTCCTCGCGGAGCAGGGCTACGGCTACATCATCCGCGACGCGGACGACCTACTGGGCCCGGCCATTTAACCGCGAGCCAATCGCTAGAGCGACAGGATCGTCGCCGAGGCCGTGCCGGGTGCTCCGTACACCTGGGCCAGGCCCACGCGCGGGTTGCCGGGCACCTGACGCTCGCCCGCCTCACCGCGCAGTTGACGCACCAGCTCGTGCATCTGCCGCAGGCCCGACGCGCCGATCGGCTCGCCGTTGGCGATCAGCCCGCCGTCGGTGTTGACCGGCATCGAGCCGTGGATCTCGGTGGCGCCGTCGGCCAGCAGCTTCTCCTGCTCACCGTCGGCGCACAGGCCGGTCTCGGCCATGTGGATGACCTCGTTGCCTGCGTCGGTGTCCTGGAGTTGGGCCACGTCGACGTCCTCGGGCCCGATGCCGGCGGCCTCGTAGGCCGCCTTGGCGGCGTACACCGTCGGGGAGACATCCTCGTCCAGCGGAGCGAAGGTGGCGTGCACCTCGTAGGCGCCGTAACGGCGGGTACGGATCTCGCAGGCCCGCACATACACCGGCTTGTCGGTGTACTTGTGCGCCATGTCGGCCCGGCACATGATCACCGCCGCGGCGCCCTCGTCGGGCGCGCAGAACATGTACTGCGTCAGCGGATAGTTGAGGACGGCCGAGTTAAGGATCTCTTCCTCGGTAATCGGCTTGCGGCGGAACGCATTCGGATTCAGAGCGCCGTTGCGGAAGTTCTTCGCCGCCACCTTGGCCAGCGTGGCCTGGGAGATGTTGTGGTCGTGGATGTACTTGTTGGCCTTCATGCCGAAGAACTTGGTGGTGACGAACTGCCCGTTCTGCGCGTACCACTGCGGCAACGCCAGCTTGGCGGGGTCGTCGGTGAAGGCGCCGCGCGGGTGCTTGTCCAACCCGATCGCAATACCGAGGTCGTACTTGCCCAACCGGATCGTGTCGGCGGTCTGCTGAATCGCGCTGGCGGCCGTGGCGCAGGCGTTGAACACGTTGGTGAATGTGATGCCGGTCAGCCCGACCAAACGGGTCACCGCGTCCGGGTTGGACACCTCGTGGCTGCCGCCGAAGCCGAATTGGATGTCCTTCCACTCCACGTGGGCGTCGGCCAGCGCGGACTGGATGGCCTCGGCCCCCATCTGCATCGCGGTCTTGTCGAACCTGCCGAACGGGTGCAGGCCCACACCGATGATGGCAACGTCGTTAGTCATCTCAGGCTCCTCTTTGATAATTGGTGGCGACCCGCTTAACCCGGCTCCGCCTTCTGGTGGCGACCCGCTTCGCCCGGCTTCGCCGCGCTCGCGATCGCCACCGCCGCGCTCGCGATCGCACTACACCGGCTGGAATGCGAACGTCATGACCTCGGCGCCCTCGTCGTCCGTGGTCAACGGCACCATGGTCAGCTCGACCTCTTGGCCGAATTGCAGCTTGGCCGCGTCGTTTTCGGTCAGCCGCGCCTCGACTCGGATGATGTCGCCCAGCTGCACCAGGCCGACGCCGAAGGGCACGAAATCGTTGCCGGTCGGGCCGGCGTAGGGGGCGCCGGGCGGGAAGCCCTGGGTGGTCCACGCCACCAGGGTGCCGCGGCGCGGCAACAGCAACTCGGTCATCTCGCCGCCGCTGCAGCGCGGACACCATTGCTGCACCGGGAACGTCGTGGCGCCGCAGGCGCCGCAGCGACTCCCGATCAGCTGCGGGTTCTCGTCGGGCCAGGTGGAGATTTCGGGGGCCAGCGCCTTCTGCATTAAGGGATCCTCCAGCGTCCGAACAGAACAATGCTAACTGAACCGTATAACAGCTTTCCGAAAAGTGGAAACCGTATTCTCATTATCGCTTATCCGGATCTCGTTCAAGGACTCGCCCCACAGTGCCTGGCGAGGCGGTCGACGTTTTGCCCGCCTCCGAGCGACAACCCTGCCCCCGGTCCGCCGGCTCCCTTGGCGTTGTCGCTACGAGGCGGGCACATTGGACATCCCTTCGGCGAGAGACTGGTGTGGCCGGTGTAACCGTCGCCGGCACGTTATGGTGTCGGAGCCCCGAGTCGACGATAAGGAGACGACTATGCCGGTCACGGTGCTGCTCGAACTCAGGTTGAAGCCAGAGTCGGTGTCCGCGGCGCGCGAGGTCATGGGCCGGGCGCTGCAAGTCACCCGCGCGTTCGACGGGAACCTGGTCACCGACGTGCTCGTCAACGAGGACGACGACGCGCACTGGGTGGTCTACGAACTCTGGGACACGGTCGAGCACGACGAGGCCTACCGCACGTTCCGGGCCGGCGAGGGCAAGATTGCCGAGCTGCCGCCGCTGCTCGCCGCACCGCCCGTCAAGACGCGGTACACGACCACCGACATCTAGCTCAGCGCGGGGATGACTTCCCGTTCGAACAGCTCGATGCCCGAGCGGTCGTACGCGGCCTCCGGGAAATAGCAGATCGCGTACTCACATCCAAGATCGCGGATCTTCGCAAGCCGTTCGATCGCCTGTTCCGCGGTGCCCACCGCCGAATCCGGGCCGGTGGTGCCGGCGATCATGGCATCGGCGGCGGCCTCGGGCACGTAGCCGACCAACCGGTCGCGCACGCGGCGCAGCCGATCCTTGACGTCGTCCTCCGACGTCCCGACGATCGCGTTGACGTTGACCGAACGCACGATCGCCCCGAAGTCGGTGCCGACGTCGCGGCAATGCCCTTCCAGCACCGACGACTTGTGGGCGAACGCCTCGAGCTCCGGGGTGAAGTTGGTGTACTGCGCGTATTTCGCGGCGATGCGCAGGGTCACTTTCTCCCCGCCCCCGGCGATCCACAGCGGTATGCCATTGTCCTGCAATGGCTTCGGGGCGACGATCGCGCCGTCCACCTGGTAGTGCTCGCCGTCGAAGCTGACCTTGCCGTCGCGCCAGGCGTCGCGCATGATCTGTACGCCCTCGTCGAGGCGGCCCAACCTCACCTTGGCCGACGGGAACCCGTAACCGTAAGCGCGCCACTCGTGTTCGTACCAGCCGCCGCCGATTCCCATCTGGATGCGGCCGCCGGAAATGATGTCGGCGGTCGCGGCCACCTTGGCCAGGTACACCGGATTGCGGTAGCTCATCGCCGTGCACATCTGACCGAGTTTGATCCGCGACGTCGTCGCCGCGTAAGCCGCCATCAGCGACCAGGCCTCGTGGGTGGCCTCGCCCGTCGGCATCGGGACGGTGTGGAAGTGGTCGTAGACCCACAGCGAGTCCCATGCGCCGTTGTCGGCGTGGGCTGCCAACTCGCGCATCACCGCCCAATGTTTTTCGGGTTCGATGCCGACGAGATCCATCCGCCAGCCTTGCGGAATGAAGAGACCGAAGCGCATAGCAAGGGACTTTAGCCCGGTGACGATGCGGCCCGGAACGGGCCGAGGAGGAAGCGGGCAATCAAACATAGCCTGGTGCCGACTTCACCTCATAGCCGATGCATAGCTTCGGCCCAGCCGTCGCCGACAACCGGGCCTTAGAAATGACGCATGACAAACCTCGGGCACGCTCGCCTCCGCAAAGTCCGTGCGCTCCGGCTGATCTTCGCCGGTGCCGCGGCCATCGCGGCGCTCACACTGTTCATCGCCTCGCCGCCTTGCAAGACCGCGCCCGACGCCGCATCCGGCCCGTCGACCACCGCGCCCTTCGCCACCGACGACACCAATTTCGTCAACGACAACGGCCAGACCTCGGGCGACATCTTCACCCAGAACGCCCAGGACCAGAACTAGCGCCGCTCCCCGCGCCAGTACCGGCGGTTAGGCTTACCCGCTATGCGGGTTCTGATCTCCGGTGCCAGCATCGCCGGACCGGTGCTGGCGTACTGGCTTACCCGCCATGGCTTCGACGTCACCGTGGTCGAGCGCGCGGCGACGCTGCGCAAGACGGGCGGCCACGCCGTCGACCTGTTCCGCCCGGCGATGGAGATCTCGGCGAAGATGGGCGTCTTGCCCCGCATTGAGGCACTCGCCACCGGAACCGACCGCCTGACGATGTATCGGGAGGGCCGGCCCCAGCCCACCGAGGTCGACCTCACCAAGCTGGTGGGCATCGCGTCGGACCGGCACGTGGAGATCATGCGCGACGACCTCAGCGAGATCTACTACGACGCCGGCCGCGACGACGTCGAATACCTCTTCGGCGACTCCATCACGGCGATCGAGCCCGACGGCGAGGTCACCTTCGAGCGCTCGCCTGCCCGCAGCTTCGACGTCATCGTCGGCGCCGACGGGCTGCACTCTAACGTCCGACGCATAACTTTCGGCGACGAAGCCGGGCTCACCCGCTTCATCGGTGGCTACCTGGCGGTGGTATCGGCGCCCAAGACGCTGGCCGTCCCCGGCGAGATGCTCGGCCACATCGGCGTCGGTCGACTCGTGGCCGTCTACACCGCGGATCATCTGGACGACGCCCGGCTGGTGTTCATGTTCCGCAGCAAGGAAGAGCTCGACTACGACTATCGGGACTCGTTGCGCCAGAAGGAATTACTGCGCGACGCCTTCGCGGGGATGCATCCCCAGGTGGACGACTGGCTGGGAGAACTCGACCGGACTCCCACGTTCTACTTCGACGCGATCAGCCAGTTGCGGATGAACATCTGGTCGCGACGACGAGTCACCCTCGTCGGAGACGCCGGGTATTGCCCCGGCCCCGCCGTCGGCGGCAGCACCAGCCTCGCCGTCCTGGGCGCCTACGTGCTGGCCGGCGAACTCGCCCGGGCCGACGGCGATCACCTGCGCGCGTTCGCGGCCTACGAGTTGGAGATGCGCGAACCGGTGCATCGCAGCCGGTCCTTCGCGCGGGGCGCCGCCAGGACCATCATCCCCGGCTCCCGGGCCGGTGTCTGGGCGTTAACCCGTGGGGTCCAACTGATCTCGTTGATGCCCGGTTCGCTCTCCAGGTCGCTGGCGAGGCTGAACACCAAGGGCGTTCGCATGTACGACTCGATGCGGGTGCCCGATTACAGCGAAGTCGAAGTTTGATGCGAAGGGGGTGATCTCCCGTGGACCTTGCCGGTGTGGGCATCTGGAGCAGCCAGCTGCGCTACGGCGATGCCGCCGAAATCGCGGACGCCGCAGCGGAATTGGACGAGCTTGGCTTCACCGCGCTGTGGATCCCGGACGTGGGGGGGCCGGTGTTCGACGCGGTGGGGCGGCTGCTGGCCGCGACGGCGCGGACCGTGATCGCCACCGGGATCCTCAATCTCTGGATGCACGCGGCCGGCGATGTGGCCGACTCCTATGCCGCCCTGACCGCTGAGCACGGCGACCGTTTCCTGTTGGGGATCGGCGTCAGCCATGCGCCGCTGATCGACGCCGGCCAGCCCGGCCGGTACCGCAAGCCGCTGGCGGCGACGGCGTCGTTCCTCGACGGGCTGGACGCCGCACCGCATCCCGTGCCCGCCGCGGCCCGCGTGCTCGCCGCGCTCGGCCCGAAGATGCTCGAACTGTCGGCGTCGCGCGCCCGTGGCGCGCATCCCTACCTCGTCACTCCCGACCACACCGCTTCCGCCCGTTCGACTTTGGGCGAGGGCCCGTTGCTGCTGCCGGAGCAGACCGTGATCCTTTGTGACAGCGCCGACGAGGCGCGCCGCATCGGAACCGATTGGCTGCAGGGGTATTTGGCGCTGCCCAATTACGCGAAAAACCTGCTGCGCAGCGGGTTCACCGAGGACGACCTGGCCCAGGTCAGCGATCGGCTCTTCGACGCGATCATCGCGTGGGGCGACGAAGCCGCCGTCATGCGCAGGGTGGCCGAGCATCAGGCGGCCGGCGCCGACCACGTCTGCGTCCAGGTGCTGCTGGCCGACCCGGCGGAATTCCCCCGTGAGCAATGGCGCCGAATCGCCGCGGCCCTCTGACCGCGAGCAGACACAAAAGCCCCCGAAAACACTGGGTTTTGGGGGCTTTTGCGTCTGGTCGGCAGAACTAGGTCAGCGAGTCCGGCGGCAGGAAGCGGTCGCCGTACTTGGCGGCCAGCTCGCGGGCCCGGGCCACGAAGGCGTCCTTGCCCGTCCCGCCGGCACCGGAGTAGCCGACGATGAACTGCGCGCTGCCACCGGTGTAGGGCGGGAACCCGATGCCCATGATCGACCCGATGTTGGCGTCGGCGGTCGACGTCAGCACGCCCTCGTCAAGGCACTTCTGGGTTTCCAACGCCTCGGCGAACAGCATCCGGTCGATCATGTCCTGCAGCGGCGGCTGCGACGAACCGGACTTGAACGTCTCGCGCAGGCCCGGCCACAGCTGGGTGCGCTTGCCGTCGACGTACTCGTAGAAGCCCGCGCCCTTCAACCGCGACGGGCGGCCGAGTTCGATCATCTTCTCGACGACGGCCTCCGCCGGGTGCGGCTCGTAGGTGCCGCCGGCGTCCTCGACGCCCTTGCGGGTGGCCGTGGCGATCTTGTGCATCAGCTCCAGGTTGAGCTCGTCGGAGAGCTGCAGCGGCGGCGCCGGGTAGCCCGCCTGCGTACCGGCGTGCTCGATGGACGCCGGCTCGACACCCTCACCGAGCATCGCGAGCGCCTCGTTGACGAACGTGCCGATGACGCGGCTGGTGAAGAAGCCGCGGCTGTCGTTGACGACGATCGGGGTCTTGCCGATGGCCAGCGTGTAGTCGAACACGCGGGCCAGCGCCTCGTCAGAAGTCTTCTCGCCCTTGATGATTTCGACCAGGGGCATCTTGTCGACCGGGGAGAAGAAGTGGATCCCGATGAAGTCCTCCTGCCGCTTCACGCCGGTCGCCAGACCGGTGATCGGCAGCGTGGAGGTGTTCGACCCGAGCAGCGCGTTGGGTTCGACGATGTCCTCGATCTCCTGGAACACCTTGTGCTTGAGGTCCTGGTTCTCGAACACCGCCTCGATCACGAAGTCGACACCCTTGAAGTCGGCGGGGTCGGCCGTCGGCGTGATGCGGTCCAGCAGCGCCTTGCTCTTCTCCTCGGTGGTCTTGCCCCGCTCGAGCGCCTTGGCCTCGAGCTTTTCCGAGTAATTCTTGCCCTTCTCGGCGGCCTCGATGCTGACGTCTTTCAGCACCACGTCGAAGCCGGCCTTGGCCGACACGTACGCGATCCCGGCGCCCATCATGCCCGCGCCCAGCACGCCGATCTTGTTGATCTTGACCGGCTCGATGCCGTCCGGCCGCGACCCGCCGCCGTTGATGTGCTGCAGGTCGAAGAAGAAGGCCTGGATCATGTTCTTGGCGACCTGGCCGGTCACCAGCTCGGTGAAGTAGCGGCTCTCGATGCGGGTGGCGGTGTCGAAGTCCACCTGCGTGCCCTCGACGGCGGCGGCCAGGATGGCCCGCGGCGCCGGCATCGGCGCGCCCTTGAGCTGCTTGCGTAGCAGTGACGGGAACGACGGCAGGATGGCCGCCAGCGCCGGCGACGACGGGGTGCCGCCCGGAATCTTGTAGCCCTTGACGTCCCACGGCTGGGTGTGCGCCTCCGGGTTGGCCTTGATCCACGCCTTTGCCGCCGGCACCAATTCGTCTACGCTGCCGACGACCTCGTCCACGAGACCGTTGTCCTTAGCGGCGGCCGGCTTGAACCGGGTGCCCTGGCTGAGCACGTTGACGAAGGCGTTCTGGATGCCCAGCATCCGCACGGTGCGGGTGACGCCGCCGCCGCCGGGCAACAGACCCAGCGTGACCTCGGGCAGCCCGATCTGGACGCCCTTGACGTCGGCGACGATGCGGTGGTGGCAGGCCAGCGCGATCTCCAGGCCGCCGCCCAGCGCGGCGCCGTTGATGGCGGCCACCACCGGCTTGCCGAGGGTCTCCAGGGTGCGCAGGTCGCGCTTGATGTCCTCGACCTCGGCGAAGACCTCGCCGGCGTTCTCCGGGCCGGCGTTGATCATGTGCTTCAGGTCGCCGCCGGCGAAGAACGTCTTCTTGGCGCTGGTGATCACCACACCGGTGACCGAGTCCTTCTCGGCGACAAGGCGTTCCACGGCCTTGTGCATGGACTCCTTGTAGTGCTCGTTCATCACGTTGGCCGACCCGGTGGGGTCGTCCAGCGTCAGCGTGACGATGCCGTCGGCGTCCTTATCCCATTGAATGGTGTTCTCTGCCATGGTCTTAAACCCTCTCGATGATGGTGGCCACGCCCATGCCGCCGCCGATGCACAGTGTGATCAGCGCGCGACGCGCGTTGCGGCGCTCGAGCTCGTCGACCATGGTGCCCAGGATCATGGCGCCGGTGGCGCCCAGCGGGTGGCCCATCGCGATGGCGCCGCCGTTGACGTTGAGCTTCTCGTCGGGGATGTTCAGGTCCTTCTGGAACTTCAGCACGACCGACGCGAACGCCTCGTTCAGCTCGAACAGGTCGATGTCGTCGACGGTCAGCCCGGCCCGGTCGAGCACCTTCTGGGTGGCGGGCGTCGGGCCGGTGAGCATGATGGTCGGGTCGGCGCCGGTGGTGGCGGTGGCCACGATGCGGGCGCGCGGCGTCAGGCCCTGTGAGGTGCCCGCCTTCTCGTTGCCGATGAGCACCAGCGCGGAGCCGTCGACGATGCCGGAGCTGTTGCCGCCGGTGTGCACGTGGTTGATCTTTTCGACCCAGTGATACTTCTGCAGCGCCACATCGTCGAAGCCGGCCATCGCGGCCAGGCCTTCGAAAGCGGGCTTCAGCTTGGCGAGGCCCTCCATCGTGGTGTCGGGGCGCATGTGCTCGTCGTGGTCGAGGATTAGCAGGCCGTTCTGATCGCGGACCGGGACCACCGACTTGGCGAAGTAGCCGCCCGACCACGCCTCGGCCGCGAGCTGCTGCGAGCGCAGGGCGTAGGCGTCGACGTCGTCGCGGGAGAAGCCTTCGATCGTGGCGATCAGGTCGGCGCCGATGCCCTGCGGCACGATGTAGGCGTCATAGGAGGTGGCCGGGTCCGCCATCATGGCGCCGCCGTCCGAGCCCATCGGGACGCGGCTCATCGACTCCACACCACCGGCAAGCACCAGGTCGTCCCAGCCGGAGCGGACCTTCTGGGCGGCGGTGTTGACGGCCTCCAGGCCGGAGGCGCAGAAGCGGTTGAGCTGCACGCCGCCGACGGTGTCGGGCATGCCGGCCGCGATCACCGCGGTGCGGGCGATGTCGCCGCCCTGGTCACCGACGGGCGACACGCACCCCAATACGACGTCGCTGATCAGGCTCTCGTCCAGGTCGGGGTGGCGCCGGCGCAGCTCCTCGATCAGACCGACGACCAGGTTCAACGGCTTGACCTCGGTCAACGACCCGTTCTTCTGCTTGCCGCGCGGCGTGCGGATCGCCTCGTAGATGAAGGCTTCTTCGGACATGTCGACTTCCTCTTCGAAGATTGGTTTGGGTCCGTCCTAAAACACTAGGTCCAGTACCGGCCACCCTAACAGGGCGCCCATCCAACCTGTTGGTTGGGCGGGATCCTGCTGGTCAGAGGGACGAACGCGACGGTGCAGTCAACTCGGCGCTGACACTTGGCCGCATTGGCCGCGCTAGTCACATCAGTCTCTCCACTCTCTGCGCCGGCCGATACCCGAACTGCCCGCCTCATAGCGACACCGCCAAGAACCCGCGCGCATTGTCGCTCTGAGGCGGGCACAAGCGGTGGTGCTCCGGCCAGGGGCCAATGTGGCGGCTGTGACAAGCCCGCTAAGGCGCGGCCTTAAGCTCCTCCCCCATGACGGTGTCGCGACTCCGGCCCTACGCGACGACGGTGTTCGCCGAGATGTCGGCGCTGGCCGCGCGGATCGGTGCGGTGAACCTCGGCCAGGGCTTCCCCGACGAGGACGGGCCCCCCGCGCTGCTAAAGGCCGCCCAGGACGCCATCGCCGCCGGCGTCAACCAGTACCCGCCCGGCATCGGCATCGCGCCGCTGCGCCAGGCCGTCGCCGCCCATCGGCGGCGGCACTTCGGGATCGCCTACGACCCCGACACCGAGATATTGGTGACGGTCGGGGCCACCGAGGCCATCGCCGCATCGGTGATCGGGCTGGTCGAGCCGGGCTCGGAGGTGCTCCTCATCGAACCCTTCTATGACTCCTATTCGCCCGTGGTCGCGATGGCCGGCGCGCACCGGGTGACGGTGCCGCTGGTGCCCGACGGCCGTGGCTTCGCTTTGGACGCCGACGCCCTGCGGCGGGCGGTGACGCCACGGACCCGCGCGCTGATCGTCAACTCGCCGCACAACCCCACCGGCACGGTGCTGAGCGCGACGGATCTCACCGCAATCGCCGAGATCGCGGTGGCCGCCGACCTTTTGGTGATCACCGACGAGGTGTACGAGCACCTGGTGTTTGACGCCAACCGCCACCTCCCGCTGGCCGGCTTCGACGGCATGGCCGAGCGCACCCCGGCGATGAGTTGCGCTGGGCCGCAGGCCCACCCGATCTTCCAACCGGTGCAGTTGAACATCTTGGCCGCGCTGGAGATCGTGATGGTGCGCTCGGCCATGCCGTCGAAGCCGGCCAGCGGGAGGTGGCGGTTGGCGTCAAACACCAGGTGCTCGTACACCT
>NZ_LZKE01000143.1:0-767 GCF_001672675.1 Mycobacterium sp. E2327 | reverse complement strand
AACGCGTCGTGGTTGCGCTGGGCCGTCGATCGGGTGTCGCGGCGGATCGCCTGCTCATCAGGGGTGTCGTCGACGACCGGGGTTTCGTCGTCGGGGTTGGCCGCGCCGGGGGCGGCCAGCTTGGCCAGCATCGCCTCGATCGCGGCGCGTAATTCCGGGGTGATCAGCCCGCTCAGGCGTGACATGCCGTCGAAGTCCTGCTCGCCGAGGATCAGAGCGCGCCGGCGCGCCCGTTGTTGGTCGCTGAACTCGCCGTCCGGGTTAAGCCAGTCCATGATCCGGCGGGCGTATTTGGCCAACTCGTCGGGGCGATACCCGCGGGCCTTGTCGGCCAGATCCGCCTCGGCGGCCTCCCAGGTGGATAGGTCGACCTCGGTGGGTAGGTGGGCGAAAAAGCTGCGGATCACCTTCACGTGCCCGTCGCCGATCAACCCCTGCCGCTGCGCGGCCGCGGTCGCGCCCAGTTGCGGCGCCAACGCCTCACCGGTCAGCGCCCGGCGCTCACCCAAATCCTCGGCCTCGGCGATGCGCCGCCCGGCCTCGGCTTTGGTGATGCGCAACCGATCCGCCAGCGCGCAACACAGGTTGCCGCCCAGCTCTGCCGGAGTGGCCTGATCGTCGAGCTGATTGATCAGGGTGTGCTGCGGGGCGCGCAGCCGGCGCCCCGCGGCTTCCACGCGCTCCAGGGCCCGCAACCGCTCCGGGGTGGTCAACACGTCAAAAGACAAATCGCACAACCGCTTCAGGGCATCATCGAGCGCGTCGAA
>NZ_LZKE01000142.1:0-83216 GCF_001672675.1 Mycobacterium sp. E2327 | reverse complement strand
CGTGGTCACCAGCAGCGCCGCCGCCCCGTCGGAGATCTGCGAGGAATTGCCCGCATGGATGACGCCGTCGCCGACGAACGCCGGCTTGAGCGCGGCCAGTTTCTCGACGGTGGTGCCGCGGCGCACCCCCTCGTCGGCGACGACGGTTGCGTCATCGGTGAAGACGGGCACGATCTGGTCGGTGAAGGCCCCGCTGTCTTGGGCGGCGGCCGCCCGCTCGTGCGACTGGACCGAGTACTCGTCCAGCTGGGCGCGCGAAAATCCCCACTTCTTGGCGATCATCTCCGCAGACAGGCCCTGATTGAAGGAGAAATCGTCATAGCGCTCAAGGACTTTCGGGCCGTATGGCATCCCCGTCGCGCGGGCCGCGCCCAGCGGAACGCGGCTCATCACCTCCACGCCGCCGGCCACGACGACGTCCTGCTGACCCGACATCACCGCCTGCACGGCGAAATCGAGGGCCTGCTGGCTGGAACCGCACGCCCGGTTGACCGTGGTGCCAGGGATGGTTTCCGGCCAGCCGGCGGCCAGGACCGAGTAACGCCCGATGTTGCTGGACTGGTCGCCGACCTGGGACACGCATCCCCAGATCACGTCGTCGACGATCTCCGGCCCCACGCCGGCGCGTTCCAGCAACTCGTTGAGGACGACCGCGGACAGGTCCGCGGGATGCACGCCGGACAGGCCCCCATTGCGCTTTCCTACCGCCGTCCGTACCGCCTCGACGATGACCGTCTCACGCATCTTGTTCTCCATCAGTTTTCGACAACGCCCACCGACCAGTAAACGACGGCTCGCGTCGTTCGGCGAAGGCGGCATACGCGTCCGCCGCATCCGCCGTCGCGAAGTTGCCTATTTGCGCGCGCGCCTCGTTGGCCAGCGCGTCGCGCATCGTGCGATCGGCGCCTTCGTTCAGCAGCGCCTTCGTTTGTGCGAGCGCGAACGGCGGACCGGACGCGAGCCGGTCGGCGAGATCCCGGACGAAGGCGTCGATCTCGGTGGCGGACACCACCCAGGTGACCAGGTTGAGGGCCTGGGCCTCGGCCGCGTCGATGGTCTCCGCGAGCAGCGCGAGCCGCTTGGCCTGCTGCAGGCCAACGAGTTTCGGCAGCAGCCAGGAACCGCCCAGGTCGATGGAGAGGCCCCGCTTGGAAAAGATCTGGCAGAAGGTGGATTCCGGTGTCGCGACCACCAGATCGCAGCCCAGCGCCAGGTTCCATCCGGCCCCCACCGCGACGCCCGTCACCTTGGCGATGGTGGGAATCGGAAGCTCGTGCAAGGCCAGGGCCACGTCCGTCAGGCGCTGCAGCTTGTATTTCGGATGAACGTCGTCGGGCACCGAGATGTCGGCGCCCGAGCAGAAGCTGCCGCCGGCACCGGTGATGACCAGCGCACGCACGCCGCGGTCGCGCCCGGCCTCGTCGAGGGCGTCCCGCAGCGCGATCCACAGCGCGGGATTGATCGCGTTCTTTCGGCGCGGACGGTTGAGGGTCAAAGTCCGCACGCCGCCGCGGTCGTCGACGAGCAGCGCGGGATCGTCGGGCGTGGTCAATAGCTCCTCGGCAATTTCAGGACGTTGGAGCCCAGGAAATTCAAAATCATCTCCTGGCTGACCGGCGCGATCTTCATCAGCCGAGCCTCGCGGAAGTAGCGCGTGATGTGGTACTCCTCCGCGTATCCCATGCCGCCGTGGGTCTGCAACGCCCGGTCCGCGGCGGTGAAGCCGGCGTCCGCGCACAGGTATTTGGCGGTATTCGCCTCGCGCCCACAGGGTTTGCCGTTGTCGTAGAGCCAGGTCGCCTTGCGCAGCATCAACTCGGCCGCGTCGAGGCGGGCCAGCGAATCGGCGAGCGGGAACTGCAGGCCCTGGTTCATGCCGATGGGCCGGCCGAAGACCTCGCGCTCGTTGCCGTACTTCACCGCCTTATCCAGCGCCACCCGTCCGATGCCGAGCGCCTCGGCGGCGATCAGCATCCGTTCGGGATTCAGGCCGTCCAGGATGTACTGGAAACCCTTGCCCTCCTCGCCGATTCGGTCCTCGACGGGCACTTCGAGATTGTCGATGAACAACTCGTTGGAGCTGACGGCGTTGCGGCCCATCTTGCGGATGGGGCGGATGTCGACCCGGCTGCGATCGAGATCGGTGATGAACAGCGTCATCCCGTCGGTCTTCTTGGCGACCTCGTCATAGCTCTGAGTCCGGGTCAGCAGCAGGATCTTGTCGGACTCCATGGCCTTCGAGATCCACACCTTGCGGCCGTTGACGATGTAGCGGTCGCCGTCGCGTTTGGCGAAGGTGGTGATACGCGAGGTGTCCAGCCCCGCACCGGGTTCGGTCACGCCGAAGCAGACGTGCACCTCGCCCGTCGCAACCTTGGGCAGCGTGCGCGCCTTGAGTTCGTCGGAACCGTGCACCACCACCGGTTGCATGCCGAAGATCGACAGGTGGATCGAGCTCGCCGCATTCATGGCGCCGCCGGATTTGGCGACCTCCTCGAGCAGGATGGTGGCCTCGGTGATCCCCAGTCCGTGGCCGCCGTACTCGGTCGGAATCGTCATGCCGAGCCAGCCGCCATCGGCTATGGCCCGGTAGAACTCGGTCGGAAACTCGTGCGCCTGGTCCTTTTCCATCCAGTACTGGTCGTCGAACTTCCGGGCCAGCTCGGCGACCGACCGGCGGATCAGCTCCTGGTCATCGGTCAGCTCGAAATTCATTCCACCGCCGGGCACTTCTGGGTCT
Source organism: Mycobacterium sp. E2327 (assembly GCF_001672675.1). Taxonomy (NCBI): domain Bacteria; kingdom Bacillati; phylum Actinomycetota; class Actinomycetes; order Mycobacteriales; family Mycobacteriaceae; genus Mycobacterium; species Mycobacterium sp. E2327. Next base: position 80,476 of record NZ_LZKE01000142.1, on the reverse strand, counting down.
CCTTTTCATCGCGAGCAGACGCAAAGTCGCACAATTACGGCCCAGACAATGCGATTTTGCGTCTGCTCGTGGGACGGCGCCTGGCCCCTTAGTCCGTGTTGCCGGTGAGGGCTTTCGCGTTGGCCGCGAAATCCGCGAAGGACGAGCCGCCTCGGGAATCTTTGTCGTGGCCCTTCGCCCTGATGGACACGTCGTGGCCCTCGGCGGCCTTGCGAAGTGCGCCGACCGTCGCCTGTTCGCGCGAAATGTGAGTGAACGGGTCGAACGAGTACCAACGCATGGCGTTCTCGTAGGCCATCTTGTTGATCTCGTCGTCGGGAACGTTGTTGAGGGACAACACGTCCCACAGTTCTTCGGGCGCACCCGGCCACATGGAGTCACTGTGCGGGTAGTCGGCCTCCCACGCGATGTTGTCGATACCGATCATGTTGCGCAGCGCGACACCCACCTTGTCGCTGATGAAGCAGGTCAGGAAGTGCTCGCGGAAGACGTCGCTGGGCAGCTTGCCGCCGAAGTTCTGGTGGGTCCACGCGGAATGCATTTCGAACGTGCGGTCCGCCCGCTCCAGGAAGTAGGGGATCCACCCGGTGCCGCCCTCGGAGAGCGCGATCTTCAGGTCGGGGTACTCCTTGATCGGCCGCGACCACAGCAGGTCCGCGGCGGCCTGCACGATGTTCATCGGCTGCAGCGTGATCATCACATCCATCGGCGCGTCGGGTGCCGTGATCGCGAGCCGGCCCGAAGAACCGATGTGCACGTTCATCACGGTGTTGGTGTCGCACAACGCCTTCCACAGCGGGTTCCAGTACTCATCGTGGAAGCTGGGGTAGCCCATCGCCGCCGGGTTTTCGGTGAAGGTCAGCGCATGCACGCCTTTCTTCGACACCCGGCGCACCTCGGCGGCGCACGCCTCGGCATCCCAGATCACCGGGATGGCCATCGGGATGAACCGCGCGGGATACGCCCCGCACCACTCATCGATGTGCCAGTCGTTGTACGCCTGTACCAGCGAGATAGAGAAGTCGTGATCCTCGGTGACGAACAGCCGCCCGGCGAAACCGGGAAACGACGGGAAGCAGATCGAGGCCAGGATGCCGCCGGCGTTCATGTCCTTGATCCGCTCATCCACGTTGTAACAACCCGGCCGGATCTCATCGAGCCCGGTTGGCTCGATGCCGTACTCCTCCTTGGGCCGGCCGGCGACCGCGTTGAGCGCCACGTTCGGGATCACCGTGTCGCGAAACTTCCACATGTCGGAGCCGTCGGGGTTGTGGACCAACCGGGGCGCGTCGTCGATGTACTTTTTCGCCAGGTGGTTCTTGAACATGTCCGGCGGCTCGACGGTGTGGTCGTCAACGCTGATCAGGATCATGTCTTCTTTGTTCATGGCCAGTCCTCTCCAAGTCTGATCCAGCTGAGCGATTCGGACGCGCCGCTCCCGCACAGCATCGGCGAATGATCGCCCGGCGCCAAGATCACTATTTTGAAAACTATCTTCTCGCGAAGCGAGAATCAACATCCAGCAACCCTCGCGGGGCCCGGCCAGCGCGGATCGGGGCCGTCGGCATTGACCAACCGACTGAATCATGCAACTCTATTGGTTAGAAATGAGAATGTAATTCTCCTGGATCGAGAGTTACCTGCGAGAGCGCCGAGAGGAGACGCGCGCATGCGCCTGCCGCCGCTGCCCGCGGACCAGTGGGACGAGGCCGTCGAGCAGTCGCTTTCCGGCATGCTGCCCCCGGAACGGCGAAACCCCCGGGACGCCGGCACGCTCATGTCGACGCTGGCGCGCCACCCGAAGCTCGCCCGGGCGTATCTGCGGTTCGGCGGGTACCTGCTGCTCGATTCCTCCCTACCCGCGCGCATCCGCGAGCAAGCCATCCTGCGAGTCGCCCATCGGTGCGACTGCGCCTACGAGTGGTCCCACCACGTGGACATCGCGAAGAAGGTCGGACTGTCCGAAGCGGAGATCGCCGCCGCCAAGACCGGCGAGACGGACGACGACTTCGATCGCGCCGTCTTCGCCGCCGTGGACGAACTCGACGAGAAGTCAAACGTCTCGGACCAGACGTGGGCCAGCCTCAGCGAGCGGCTCGACGAACGTCAGCGCATGGACTTCGTCTTCACCGTCGGCGGCTACATCGCGCTCGCGATGGCCATCAACACTTTTGGCGTCCAGCTCGAGAACGAGAAAGGTTAAAGCCTTGCCCCACTTCCCGAAACCAGCTGCCGGAAGCTGGACAGAAAACTACCCAGAGCTCGGTACCGCGCCGGTCGATTACACCGATTCCATCGATCCGGCGTTCTTCGAGGCCGAACGTGACGCGGTCTTCAAGAGGACCTGGCTCAACGTCGGCCGTGTGGAGCGGTTGCCGCGCACCGGCAGCTACTTCACCAGAGAGCTGCCCTCGGTGGGCAAGGGCACGTCGGTGATCATCGTCAAGACCAAGGACGGAGCCGTCAAGGCGTACCACAACGTCTGCCGGCACCGCGGAAACAAGCTGGTGTGGAACGACTTTCCGCGCGAGGAGACGTCGGGCACGTGCCGGCAGTTCACCTGCAAATACCACGCCTGGCGCTACAGCCTTGACGGCGACCTGGCGTTCGTCCAACAGGAAGACGAGTTCTTCGGCCTCGACAAGAGCCAATACGGCCTGGCGCCCGTCCGGTGCGAGGTGTGGGAAGGCTTCATCTTCATCAACTTCGACGACAACGCCGCGCCGCTCACCGACTACCTCGGGCCGCTGGCCAAGAGCATCGAGGGCTACCCCTTTGGCGAGATGACCGAGACCTACTCGTATCGGGCCGAGGTCGGCAGCAACTGGAAGCTGTTCATCGACGCGTTTGTCGAGTTCTACCACGCGCCGATCCTGCACCAGGGGCAGTACACCAAGGAAGAAGCCGCCAAGATCCAGAAGTACGGCTACGAGGCGCTGCACTACGAGTTGGCCGGCCCGCACAACCTGCAATCGACCTGGGGTGGTCAGGCGCCGCCGCCGGACATGTCGATGGTCAAGCCGATGGACCAGGTGTTGCGCAGCGGTTTGTTCGGCCCCTGGGACAAGCCGGAGATCATCGAGAACCTCGAGCTGCCACCGGGTGTCAACGTGAAGCGAGTGCCGCAGTGGGGCATCGACTCGTGGCTCTTCTACCCGAACTTCATGCTGCTGATCTGGGAGCCGGGCTGGTTTTTGACCTACCACTATTGGCCGACGGCCGTCGACAAGCACACCTTCGAGTGCACGTTGTATTTCGTCCCGCCGCGCAACGCGCGGGAACGCCTCGCCCAGGAGCTGGCCGCCGTAACCTTCAAGGAGTACGCGCTGCAGGACGCCAACACCCTGGAGGCGACCCAGACCATGATCGGCACCCGGGCCGTCAAGGAATTCCTGCTGTGCGACCAGGAAGTCCTGATCCGTCATCTGCACAAGACGACCGGCGACTTTGTAAAGGAGTACCAGCGCAATGGCGTTACCGTCTGAATTCGCCGACCTGGAGCCCTATCTGGACTGGGATCTGGCCACCGAGCCGGAACGCTACGCCAAGCGGCTGGCGTCGACGATGCCCGAGATGCAGGCGTTCTACGATGTCGCCTTCCCGCGCCTCAACGACGCCATCGCCTACTGCGACAACTTCTCACTGGACGATCTGCCCGACGACGCAAAAAGTCTCATGCACATCATGCAGTCGCTCGTGATGGTGTCGTTTCCGATCGAGGCATGGAAGCAGCCGCGGGTGCCCGACAGCGGCGCGGCCTGGGTGGAGTGCATCCGGGAACCGGTGATCTAACCGGTGTTGACGCTCAAGGCCGCCGGGCTGCTTGACGTCGACGCCGGCGAGGTCGTCTCCCCCGGCGTCGTCCGGATCGAGGGTGACCGGATCGCCGGCGTGGGCGGTGAGCCCGAGGGTGAGCTCATCGACCTCGGCGACCGGATCCTGCTGCCCGGGCTGATGGACATGGAGGTCAACCTGCTCATGGGCGGCCGCGGGGAGAAACCCGGCCTGTCCCAGGTTCAGGACGACCCGCCGACCCGGGTGCTGCGCGCGGTCGGCAACGCCCGCCGCACCTTGCGCGCCGGCTTCACCACGGTGCGAAACCTCGGGTTGTTCGTCAAGACCGGCGGTTACCTGCTCGACGTCGCGCTGGGCAAGGCCATCGACGCGGGCTGGATCGAGGGGCCGAGGGTGGTCCCGGCCGGCCACGCCATCACCCCGACCGGCGGCCACTTGGATCCGACGATGTTCGCCGCCTTCGCCCCCCACGTGCTCGATCTGACCGTCGAAGAGGGCATCGCCAACGGGATCGACGAAATCCGTAGGGCGGTGCGCTACCAGATCAAGCACGGCGCCGAGCTGATCAAGGTCTGTTGCTCGGGCGGAGTGATGTCGCTGACGGGACCGCCTGGCGCTCAACATTATTCGGACGAGGAGCTGTGCGCTATCGTCGACGAGGCGCACCGGCGCGGGCTGCGCGTCGCCGCGCACACGCACGGGGCGGACGCGGTCAAGCATGCCGTCGCGGCCGGCATCGACTGCATCGAGCACGGCTTCCTGATCGACGACGAGGCGATCGCGACCATGGTCGAGCATGGCACGTTCCTGGTGTCCACCCGGCGCCTGGCGGAGGGCATGGACGTCTCGCACGCCCCGCCCGAGCTGCAGGCCAAGGCCGCGGAGATGTTCCCGAGGTCACGCACCTCGATCCTGGCCGCCCACCAGGCCGGTGTGAAGATCGCCGTCGGCACCGACGCCCCCGCGATACCGCACGGCAAGAACGCCGATGAGCTTGTCACCCTGGTGGAATGGGGCCTGCCGCCGCTGGCGGTGCTGCGCGCGGCCACGGTGACCGCGGCCGAGCTGATCAACTCGACCGACCGGGGCCGGCTGGCGCAGGGCCAGCTCGCCGATATCATCGCCGTACCCGGAAACCCGTTGGAAGACATCACCGTTACCCGGCACGTCAGCTTCGTCATGAAAGGCGGCAAGGTCTATGCCAACCAGAACTGACGATCTGGTCGAGATTCAGCAGCTGCTCGCCCGCTACGCGGTGACCATCACCCAGGGCGACATCGAGGGACTCATCGGCGTCTTCACCCCGGACGGAACCTACAGCGCGTTCGGCGACACCTATCGGCTGGACAGGTTCCCCGAACTGGTCGCCGCGGCGCCAAAGGGCTTGTTTCTCACCGGAACCGCCCTGGTCGAGGACATCGACGGCGATTCGGCCAGCGGCACGCAGCCGCTGTGCTTCATCGAACACGCCACCCATGACATGAGGATCGGCTACTACCGCGACACCTACGCCCGCACCGCCGACGGGTGGCGGCTGAAGACAAGGGCGATGACGTTCATCCGGCGCAGCGGCGTGCACGACTCCGGGCGCCCGCACGCCGTCGGCCGTCCGCAGCCGTGAATGTCGAGGAGTTCCGGGCGGGCCTGTGCGCGTGGCTCGACGACAATGATCTGACCCCGGGACCCGATCACTCGCTGCGGGGCCATATGCAGCAATTCGCCCGAGTCAGCCGTGCGTTGTACGACGCCGACTGGATGCGCTATGGCTGGCCCGTCGAGGTCGGCGGCCTGGGTGGGCCCGCGGTGCTTCGCGCGATCGTCGGCGAGGAAGTGGTGGGCCGGCGACTGGCCGAGCCCGGCCCGTACTCGATGCTGGAAGTGCTCGCCCCCACGATGATCGATTACGCGCCCGCCGAACTCGCCGCGGAAATGGTGCCGCGGCTGCTGAGCGGCCGCGAGCATTGGTGCCAAGGCTTTTCCGAGCCTGGGTCCGGCAGCGACCTGGCGTCGCTGACCACCCGCGCCACCCCGGACGGCGACAACTGGATCGTCAACGGCCAGAAGGTCTGGACCAGCTTCGCGCAATTCTCCACCCGCTGCGTCCTGCTCACCCGCACCGCGCCGGGTCACGACGGAATCACCGCCTTCTTCGTCGACCTCGACACACCGGGCATCACCATCCGGCCGCTACGCACGATGCACGGCGTCGACGAATTCTGCGAGGTCTACTACGACGACGTGGTGATCCCGGCGAGCCGGATGCTCGGCCGACCCGGAGACGGCTGGCAGCTCGCGATGGACCTGCTGCCCTACGAGCGCTCCGCCTGCTTCTGGCAGCGGATCGCCTACCTCTACTCGCGCTTCGACGAGCTCATTGCCGAAGCGCGGGAACCCGACGAATCCGCCCTGGGCTCGGCCTATCTGGCGCTGCACACGCTGCGCTGCCGATCCCGCGACACCCAGCACCGGTTGCGCGACGGCGCACGACTGGGACCGGACACCTCCATCGACAAGGTGCTGCTGGCCACCGCCGAGCAACGCCTCTACGACACCGTGCGCGACCTGTTGCCCGGGACGCTGGAGCTCGATGACACGCCGTGGCGCTCGGAGTACCTGTACTCGCGAGCGGCCACCATCTATGGCGGAACCGCCGAGATCCAGCGCAACATCATCGCCCGCCGGCTGCTCGACCTCGGGAAGGAGTGAATCGTGGACGCCGAGGCGCTGCAGCTGCTGGCCGACTCCCTGCGCACCACCATGACCGCCGCGAGTGGGGCCAAGCTCGACGCGGCGCTGTCAGATCTCGGCTGGCACGAGATGCTCGATGAGATACCAGACGTCGCAATACCTTTGGTGTTCCGGCTGCTCGGCGAGACCGGCGCGCACGCTCCGGTGCTCAACGATGTGGTGCTGCGAGCCACCGGACGCGGGGACCGCGGAACCGTGCCCCTGCCGTTCGCCGGGGGGGCCTGGGTGGTGTGGGAGCGCGACGACCAGGCCACCCCCACACTGGACGGGCTGCCGATACGCCATGTGCCGCAGGGCGATCCGGTCCCGCTGGCCGCGGGAAGGCGAGCGGTGGGCTGGTGGCTGGTCGGCAGCAGCCGGGCGATGCTGTCGCTGGCGCGCCAGCATGCCGTGGACCGCGTTCAGTTCGGTCGGCGCATCAGCTCGTTTCAGGCGATCCGGCACCGGTTGGCCGAAACGCTCGTCGCGATCGAGGGCGCCGAGGCGACCCTGCATGCCGCCGCCCAGCCGGATGACGCCGACGGCCTGGCTTCCCTGCTGGCCAAGGCCGCGGCCGGTCAGGCGGCGCTCACCGCCGCTCGCCACTGCCAACAGGTACTGGGCGGCATCGGCTTCACCGCCGAGCACCAGCTGCACCACCACGTCAAGCGGGCGCTGGTCCTGGACGGGCTGCTGGGCAGCGCGCGGGAGTTGACCCGGGAGGCCGGGACGACGTTGCGGGCCAAGGGCTTCGCGCCGCGGCTGGCGCAGCTGTAACCTACCGACCCGTCACACCGTCGATCAGCTCGCGGAGGATGTCGGCGTGGCCGGCGTGGCGAGCGGTCTCCTCGAGGAGGTGAGCAAGGATCCAACGCAGCGTGACGTGGCCGCTGTTGTCGGCAATGACACTGACCTGGTCGAGGTTGGGGGTCGCGGCGATGATCGCGTCGACATCCGACCAGGTCCGACGATAGGCGTTCAGCGCCGCATCGACGCTGTCGTGCGACGGCGCCGGCACCCCCGCGGGCTCCTCGCCCCCAGCGAACCGATGAATAACCCATAGCCGTTCGGCACCGGCCAGGTGGCGGACGAGCCACAACAGCGTGGTCCCGCTGCTCACCGCCGATTGGCGTGCTGCGGCGTCATCGATGCCGACGATCTTGCGCGCCAACGATTCCCGTTGGTACTGCAGCAACGTCGTCAACACTTCGCGCTCGTCGCCAAACGATCGGGGTGGCTTCTGGTCGGCCATGCCGCATATTGTCCCGCACGGCTTTGTTGCGCATCGGCGCGTGTCTAACATGGGAAACGTGAGTCGGCCCGATGTGCCCCGGAACGAGGTCGGCGTCGCCTCGCTGCTCGTGGGCATCGTCGCGCTCCTCACCTGCTGGCTGCTCATCGGGGTGCCCTTCGGCATAGCGGCGGTGATAACCGGCGACGTCGCCCGCCGACGAGTGCAGCGCGGCGAGGCCAACAATCCCCGAATCGCCTTGGCGGGCATGGTGTTAGGGGCTATCTCGATCGCCGCGGGGCTGGCGGCAATCGGTTACTACGCCTGGTTGGACGCCCGCTAGTTGCGGGGCAGGCCTAGCACCCGCTCGGCGATGATGTTGCGCTGAATTTCGGAGGTGCCGCCGGCGATGGTCGCGGCGAAGCTGCGCGCGTAGCGGTCGAACCAGCTGCGGTAGTGGCTGTCGAGGTTCAGCGGCGCGAACGGGGCGGTCACCGCGTGGTAGACGAGGCCCTCGGCGCCCGCGGAGTTCAGCGCGTCCTCGGAGGCGCGCTGCAGCGCCTCCGAACCGAGCAGCTTGAGCACCGACTGGGCCGGCACGTCCTCCTCCCCGCGGGCGGCGCGCGCCAGGGCCGCCGACCCCAGCAGCCGCAGCGCGTAGGAATCCATCACCAGGGTGGCGTAGCGGTCGCGCTCCAGCACTCCGGACGGACTGAAATCCACGGTCAGCTCGTGCAACAGGTCGACATACCCCATCCACAGCATGATCCGTTCGTGCCCGAGCGAACCGGTTGCCACCCGCCAGCCCTCATCGAGCTTGCCGACGAGATTCTCGGCCGGCACCCGCGCGTCGGTGAAAAACACCTCGTTGAAGTCGATTTCGCCGCCGTCGCACATCGACGCGAACGGGCGGCGCACCACGCCCGGGGTGTCGGTCGGGATCATCAGCGCGCTGATGCCCTTGTGTTTCGGCTTGCCCGGATCGGTGCGCACGAACGTCAACAGCACGTCGGCGTCGTGAGCGCCCGACGTCCACACCTTCTGCCCGTTGACCACGAAGTGGTCGCCGTCAAGCACCGCCCGCGTTTTCAGCGACGCCAGGTCCGAACCCGCGCCCGGTTCGCTCATCCCCAGCGACGCGGTGATCTCCGCCCGCAGAATCGGCACCGCCCATCGCCGCTTCTGCTCCGGGGTGCCAAAGGACAGCACCGACGCCGCGATGATGCCCACGCCCTGCGGATTGAAACTTTGATAGATGCGCCGACGGCCCAATTCCTCCAAGTACACGTATTGCTGCAAAAGCGTGGCGTTGCGCCCACCGAATTCCGGCGGATTGCCGGGCAGCAGCCATCCGCTGTCGAAGAGCAGCCGCTGCCAACGCCGGGCCCACTCCGGGACGTGTGAACTCGACCGGGGTCGCTCGATCGCCTCGGCGTCGGAGGGAAGATGCTCGTCCAGGAAGGCCACGAACTCGGCGCGGAACGCCTCGACGTCGGCATCAAAGCTCAGTTGCACAGCACTCCTGCGAAAGGCGGTTTCCGGATTCTCGGGGACGGCGTGGTTCGCTCTTGCGATTACGCTTCCCTACACACGTCTAAGAGAATACTATTCTCGTCGTGAGAAAGTTACAATCTCCGACACGGCGTCCATAGGGGGTTGAGCGCACCGATGGCACGGCGTTCTCCGGTAGAGTCCAATCATGTTCTCCCCACGCGGCAATCCTCTGAGCCGACCGTGACAAGCCCGAGCGAAGAGCCGGCCTGGAAGCAGCGCGCCGTCGAACGGTCGATCAAGACCGCGAAATTGCGTGCGGCACAGCGAGTTCAGCGGTTCCTCGACGCGGCACAGGCGATCATCATCGAGAAGGGCAGCACCGACTTTACCGTCCAGGAGGTCGTCGACCGGTCCCGGCAGTCGTTGCGGAGCTTCTACCTGCAGTTCGACGGCAAGCACGAGCTTCTGCTCGCCCTGTTCGAAGACGCCCTGAGCCGGTCCGCCGACCAGATCCGCGCCGCCACCGAAAGCCAGAGCGACGCGCTGGAGCGCCTCAAAGTCGCCGTCGAGCTGCTCTACGAGGCATCCCGCCCCGACCCGACGGCCAAGCGGCCGCTGTTCACCGACTTTGCGCCCCGTTTGTTGGTGACGCATCCTGCCGAGGTCAAGGTCGCCCACGCCCCGCTGCTGGCGTTGCTGACCGAGCTCATGGAGGCCGCCGCCGACGCCGGCAAGCTGCGCGCCGAGGTCAACCCGAAGCGGATGGCCGCCATGACCATGCAGACCGTCATGTTCATCGCCCAATCCAGCGGCGGCTCCGACGACGCGACGATCCATCCCATCACCGCCGACGAGGTGTGGGACTTCTGCTCACGCGGATTCGTCGGCTAGTACGCCTATTTGCCCCGTAGGGCCGAGCACATAGCGCACGCCATTGCCAGCGGAGAACCATGTTCTCTAATATCTAGAATCAGAATGCACCGAAACGGATCCGCCGTTGACGCCAGCGAGCGCACCCAGGCGAGAGCCGGCTGTTCTGCGCTGAGCCAAAAGGAAACGAGGTAGTGGCAATGACTGGACGTGTCGAGGGCAAGGTCGCCTTCATCACCGGGGCGGCGCGCGGTCAGGGTCGCAGCCACGCGGTGCGGTTGGCGCAGGAGGGCGCCGACATCATCGCGGTCGACATCTGCAAGCCGATTCGCGAGGGCCAGGTGGAGGGCTCCGCGATCCCGGCGTCGACGCCGGAGGACCTGGCCGAGACGGCCGACCTCGTCAAGGGGCACAACCGCCGGATCGTCACGGCCGAGGTCGACGTGCGCGACTACGCCGCACTCAAGGCCGCCGTCGACAGCGGTGTCGAGCAGCTGGGCCGGCTGGACATCATCGTCGCCAACGCCGGCATCGGCAATGGCGGGGAGACGCTGGACAAAACCAGCGAAGAGGACTGGACGGAGATGATCGACGTCAACCTGTCGGGGGTGTGGAAAACGGTGAAGGCCGGCGTCCCGCACATCCTGGCCGGCGGTCGGGGCGGATCGATCGTCCTGACCAGCTCGGTCGGCGGGCTCAAGGCTTACCCGCACACCGGGCACTACGTCGCCGCCAAGCACGGCGTGGTGGGGCTCATGCGCGCCTTCGGAGTCGAGTTGGGGCAACACATGATTCGCGTCAACTCGGTGCACCCCACGCACGTGAGCACGCCGATGATCATGAACGAGGGCACGTGGCGGATGTTCCGGCCGGACCTGGAGAATCCGGGTCCCGACGACATGGCCCCGATCTGTCAGATGTTCCACACGCTGCCCGTCCCGTGGGTGGACCCGATCGACATCAGCAACGCGGTGCTGTTCTTCGCCTCCGAAGAGTCCCGGTACGTCACCGGCGTGACCCTGCCGATCGATGCGGGTAGCTGTCTGAAATAGGGTCCGTCCTATGGACGGATTTGAAGGACGCGCCGCTGTCGTGACCGGTGGAGCGAGTGGCATCGGCCTGGCTACCGCCACCGAGTTTGCCCGCCGCGGGGCCCGGCTCGTGCTCGCCGACGTCGACCAGCCCGCGCTGGAACAGGCGGTCGCGCACCTGCGCGGCGAGGGGTTCGACGCGCACGGGGTGACGTGCGACGTGCGGCATCTCGAGGAGATGGTTCACCTCGCGGACGAAGCCTTTCGCCTGCTCGGCCAGGTTGACATCCTCTTCAGCAACGCCGGCATCGTGGTCGCGGGTCCCATCGCGCAGATGACGCACGAGGACTGGCGCTGGGTGATCGACATCGACCTGTGGGGGTCCATCCACGCCGTCGAAGCGTTCCTGCCGAGACTGCTCGAGCAGGGCACCGGGGGCCACATCGCGTTTACCGCGTCGTTCGCCGGACTGGTCCCCAACGCGGGCCTCGGGGCGTACGGCGTGGCGAAGTACGGCGTGGTGGCCCTGGCCGAAACGCTGGCCCGCGAGGTCAAGGACAACGGCATCGGCGTTTCGGTGCTGTGCCCGATGGTGGTCGAAACCAAGTTGGTGTCCAACTCGGAACGAATCCGCGGCGCGGATTACGGCCTGGCGTCGACGCCCGACGTGACGGGTTCGCTCGGGCCGCTGCCGGCGCAGGACCAGACGCTGGGTGTCGACGACGTGGCGCGGCTCACCGCCGACGCGATCCTGGCCAATCGTTTGTACGTGTTGCCACACGAGGCGGCGCGCGCCTCGGTCAAGCGTCGATTCGACCGCATTGATCGCACTTTTGACGAGCAGGCCGCCGAGGGCTGGGCCCACTAGCGGTTCGCACCGGAATGAACAGCGCAGCGGCGGCTACGACGAGCAGCGGCAACAGAATTCCGTTCAGCGTCGCGTCCCGGGTGTTGTACATCTGCAGCATCGACAGGTGATACAGGCAGTGCAGCGTGTTGAAGACGAGCCAGGCGACCGCCGTGACCCGGACCAGGGTTTGGTTGGCGACCAGGACAAAGGTCACCGCCGTCAGCGCGGTCAGCGCCAAAAACATTGCCCCGACGTCCTTGACGAAGTGCTCGTTGTACGGGCCGAGTTGCGGGAGCCAGCTCATGCCGAAACCGGGAAAGTTGTCATACCAGTGCCGCGGCGCCGCGTAGGCCCACCCGCCCGTGACGGCGCCGCCGGCGCCCAGCAGAACCAATGCGCCTCGGTGAAGTAATGCGTCCATACCCTTCAGACGCCGCGGCAGCCGGAAGTGTGACGGCGGCCGGGACATTGGCGAGCGGCCTACATCGCGGGTGCGCTGCCGATGACTCCGTCGGCTTCCAGGTCCGCGATCTCCTCCGGGTTCAGGCCCAGCGCGGTGAGCACCTCATGGTTGTGTTGCCCGAGGGTGGGCGCAGGAGTCGTGTGGAAGCGCCCGGGCCCTCCGGAAAACCTCATTGGCACGGTGCTGAGCCTGGCCCGGCCGTTCAGCGGGTCGTCGACCTCCTCGAAGAAGTCGCGAAATGAAAGCTGCTGCAGCACCGTTTGGCGGTGCGGCTGCATCACCTTGGCCACCGGCACGCCGGCGTCCCACAGGACGGTGACGATCTCGTCGCTGCCGCGCGGCTCGCACCACGCGGCGAGCCGCTCATCGATCAGGTCCTGGCAAGCGCGCCGCCCGGCGTGTGTCGACAGCTCGGGATCTGTTGCCCACGAAGGCGATCCGAGCGTAGCGCACAGGCGTTCCCATTGGTCGTCGGTTTGCACCGCGATGGCGACCCAGCAGTCGGGCCGGCCGAATTCGTCGATGTCGGCACTGCGGTAAAGGTTTTGCGGCGCCGCCGTCGGTCCGCGGTTGCCGGCGCGCTGCAGCAGCGCCCCGTAGGCGGTGTACTCGACGACCTGTTCGGCGGAAATGCTCAGCGCCGCATCGACCATCGCGGCCTCGACCAGAACCCCCTGCCCGGTCCGGCGCCTGTGCTCCAGCGCCAGCAGGAGGGCGTTGAGCGCGTGCACACCGGCGTTCGGGTCACCGATCGAATACGGCTCGTATGGCGGGCGTTCGGGGTAGCCGGTGAGCCAGCTCAGGCCGGACGCCGATTCGATGGCATAGGCGAACGCCGGGTTGTCGCGCCACGGCCCGTCGAGCCCGAACCCGGGCATGCGCAGCATCACCGCGTCGGCCCGAACCGCTTGAACCGCGGCGAAATCCAGCCCGATCTGGTCCAGCACCCGGGGGGTGAAGTTCTCCACGATCACGTCGCATGTCGCAATGAGGCGCAGAAGCACCTCCCGGCCTTGCGGACGCTGCAGGTCCAGCGCCAGGCCCCTCTTGTTGGTGTTCAGCGCCGCGAAGATCGGCGACTTGTCCCACCACTGCCGTTCGGTGCTCGGTATTCCGGCGATGAGCCGGGTGCCGTCGGGCCGGCGGGCGGACTCGACGTGGATGACTTCGGCGCCGAGCATGGCCAGAAAGTGAGTGCAGCAGGGCCCGGCCCAGAAGGTGGTCATGTCCAAGACCCGAAGTCCGCTGAACGGCAGGGGCTTCGGCGACCGGGAGGTCGCCGGCGCGGGTCGCGGGCTCAGGGCCGCGGCCCGGTACCGCGCGGTGTGCTCGCCCAACCGCGGCGCGGCCGCCGGCCGGCGTAGCGTCGCGGGGCGCATCCGGTAGGGGTGGCTTGGCTGGTCGAAGTCGCCGCGTGGGTTGCGCACGAAGGAACCCCGTTCGACGAAGTGCTCCAACGACTCGATGTTGGCGCCGTTGGCGACGGGCGCGTTGGGGATCCGGAAGGCCGTCGCGAGTTCGCGGATCTCGTCGACCAGGTTGGCCTCGACCCAGGCATAGATGTCTTCGGCGTGGACGTTGGCCTGCTCCGTGATGGTCAGCGGCGATTCCTCGTCGATCCACTCCGGGTGGCCAACCATCGCGCACAGGTCGAACCACTGCTGCGCGGTCCCGCAGCCGAGGTCGACCAGGCCATCCTTTGCCTGCGCCACGCCTGGCACCGTGAGGCGCCTCGCGTCTCGCCAGGGCCGGCCGAGCATCTCGAAGTAGGTCACCGGATAGTAAGTCAGACAGAGGATCTGGGTTTCCAGCATCGACAGGTCGATGATTTCGCCGGATCCCGCCGAGCCTTCGCGGCGCAATCGCGACGCCAGGGTCGCGGCGCTGGCGTACGCGCCGGCCATGTACTCCCCGACCTGCCCGCCGACGAAGACGGGTGCCCGTTCGGGCAACCCGCGGCCCAGCCCGACGATCCCGCCCGACCATGCCTGCAGCGTGAATTCGGTGGCCGCGCGGTCTCGCCAGGGGCCCCGCAGGCCGAACGGCGTGATCGACGTGACGATCAGGTGTGGGTGCGCCCGATGGATCGCGTCGGGCGTGAACCGCGGGTGTTCGGCCACCCGCGACCCCCGAGACCACACCACCGCGTCCGCCGCGGCCAGCAACCGGGTGACCAGCTCGACCTCGTCGCCGGCCGCGGGGTCGGCGACGACACTGTGCTTCGACCCGGACAGGAAGGTGAACAGCGCCCCGTCGGTGTCGGGCGCGATGGACGCGCCCGAGGACGACCACCGCCGCAGCGGATCGCCTTCCGGTGCTTCGACTTTGACGACGTCGGCGCCGCCGTCGGCGAGCAGTTTCGTGCAGTAGGCGCCGGCTATTCCGGTGGAGAGGTCGACCACCGTGCAGCCGGCCAAGGGGGATGCGGCCCTCGGTTGCTCAATCATGCCCGCCATGACGGGCTCGAGGTCAGGACCTCGGGCCCGTCGGCGGTGATCAACACCGCCTCGCGCCCGAACACCGCGCCGACACCCTGCTCCCACACGTAGCCCGTCACGGCCAAAACCATTCCCGGCTCGAGTCGTTCGTCGGCCGCGGTGTGCGGCAGGTGCTTCGACACAACCGGCGGGTCGAAGCCCAGGCCCAAGCCACGGGCCACCGGCATCGGGGGCGCCGGTTCGCCGGAGGCCTCGTAGGCCGCCAGCAATTCGGCGGCCGCGCCGCCGGCCCGGCAGGCGTCGATCAGCCTCGCCCACAGATCGTCCCAGCGCCGATACAGGTCGGGGGCACCAGCGACGTCCCCCGCCGGCCAGGTGCGCCCGACCTCGCCCATGTAGCCGCCGGCCAGCACGCCGGCCGAAAACGCCACCAGATCGCCGTCTTTCACGCGGCCGTCGCCGCTGACCCGTCGCCACGAGTGGTCGCGCGAGGTGATCCACGCGAATTCCTGATTGGACGGCGTGCTCACGCCCCCGGCCGCCATGGCCTCCAGCATGACGCCGGCCAATGTCTGCTCGCGCACGCCGGGGTGCAACTCGGCCACCGCGGCGGCCAGGCCGGACTCGGCCACCGCACAGGCGTCCCGCAGCGCGACGATCTCCTCGGCGGTTTTGACCCGCCGGGCGGCGCGCATCGCCAGCTCGCCGTCGACCAGTTCGGCATTGGGAAATGCGGTTGGCAAGAGTTGAGCGAAAGCCGGTGAGAGCGCGTCGGTTCCGACGCGCCGCGCCGTGGCCGCACCGTCGATGCGTTGCAACGCCGACATGGTGTTGGCGGGGTTCCACGAGATGCCGTACAGGTTCTCGTGGGGAATGTCCTCCGGGACGCCCTCGTCCCACGTGCTGAGCAAGTGGATGGCGCCCGTCTCGCGAACCAGCACGCAGGACGGGCCGAATGGCCGGGTGCCGGCGACCCACAGCTGCGGGGTCCCGGTGACGTAGCGGGTATTGGCCTGACGACCCAACACCAGCACATCGAGGTCGTGTGCCGCCATCTGGTCCAGGACGCGCTGACGGCGACCCGTTCGCAGCGCCCGCTCATCGGGCAGAACGTCAACGGACATGGGAGCCGTAGGGGGCGTAGGGGTAGTCGGTCAACCGAGTCGAGCCTTCCTCGGTGATCACCACGACTTCTTCACTGCGATAGCCGCCGGTACCGTCCTCCCAGACCACCGGCTCGAGCACCAGCACCATTCCCGACTGCAGAACGAAGTTGTCGTCGAACTCCTGACCGAGATCGGTTCCGATCATCGGCATTTCGGCCGCGTTGACGCCGATCCCGTGGCCGAGATAGAAATGCGGCAGCCAAGGCCGGGAACCGTCGTTGGCCGCGATGGCGGCCCTGCCCAGATCGCCGGCGGTGGCGCCGGCGCGAGCCACGGCCTCGACGGCCGTCATGATGTTCTGCCACCGCTCGAATTGCGCCTGCTGGCGCGGCGTCGGCTCACGGCCGACGATCCAGGTGCGGCCGAAATCCGAGCAGTAGCCGTGGTAGGTGATGCTGACGTCGGTCCACAGGACGTCCCCCTCGGCTAGTTCGCGCTCGGTGCTCAGCAGCGGCAGCGCCAGGTCGCCGTGCGTCGTCCAGACTCCTTCGGCCTTGCTCGGCGGCATCACCTGCCAGATCGGCTCGAGCATGCTGGCCATGGCGCCCAACTCGAAAGCCCGCCGCAAAAAGCTTGCGGACAGGTCGGTCTGGCGGACGCCGGGGGCAAGGGCCTTGTGAACGTCGATCATCGCCTCGTCGGTGATCCGCACGGCGGTGCGGATGCAGGCCAGTTCGTCCGGGGTTTTGACCACCTTCGCGGCGCTGACGATGGGCGCCGCGTCGGCGGGCCCGCCGTTGGGAAACAACGACTTCGCGGCACGTGACATCGCGCCGGTGCACTCGTCGACCGCGACAACCGCCCCGGCCGGTATCAGATCGGCCAATCGACGAGCGAAATCGCCGACACCTTCGTCGAATTCGAGGTAGACCGGTCCGTGCAGATGGTCGGCCGGAAGCTCCGACTCGTGCGCGACGCCCTCACGGAACGGCAGGAACAGGTGCGGCCACTCGTCGTCGCCGAGCACCACGGCCACCGGCCGCTCGACGTAGGACAGGCCCGCATCACCCAGCGGCCAACTGGTTCCGGTGGCGTATACCACCGCGTTGTTGCCCAACAGGACCATCGCGTCGACACCGCGTTCCGCCATGGCCGCGCGCAACCGCGCGCCGGTCTCGCGACGCATCCGGCCCAGGTCCGGAGTTTCGGGGAGCACCAGACCGGCGCCCGACTGTGCGAACGTCGTCATTACAGGCCCAGGAATTTGGTGATGTTGCCGCTGACGATCCGCGCCGCGTTCTCCGGTCCGACGGCCTCGACGACCGCGGCCAGTGACTTCTCCGAGTAGCCGTAGGTGCTTTCGTTGTGGGGGTAGTCGCTGGACCACATGACCTTGTCGACGCCGATCTTGTCGATCAGCTCCAGGCCCAGGGGGTCCACCATGAACGAGGCGCTCATGTGGTTGTCCCAGTAGTAGCGAACGTCGTGCTCCAGCGGCCGGTTGAACATGTGCTGATAGGAGGCCACCAGGTGCTCGGCGTCTTGCAGGGCCCAGGGAACCCATGAAATTCCGCCCTCGAACCAACCGATCCGCAGGCTCGGGTGGTCGTCGAGGATGCCGCCGAAGATGTACTTGGAGAACGTCTCCCGGAATCCGTCGATGTTGATCATCATCCCGACGACGACGCTGTTGAACTCGCACGGGCTCTTCGGCGGGGTTTCGCCGATGTGATGGGTGATCGGCAGGCCGGAGGCCTCGATCTCGTCCCAGACGGCGCGCATGGACGTGCTCGAGTAGTCGATGGGGTTGCCGTCGTCGTCCTTGCCGGGGTTCAGCGGCATCAGGAATGTCTTGATTCCCAACGACTTCAGTTCGTCCAGCGTCTTCCGCGTACCCTTCGGCTCCCACCAGTTGATCAGGCCGGCGCCGTAGAAGTGGCCGCTCGAGCGTTCCTGGAGTTCGGCGATGTACTCGTTGTAGATGCGGAACGTGAGTTCGCGGAGTTGCTTGTCCGGGTAGTGGAACAGCGCGAGCACCGCGTTGGGGAATGCCAGTTCCTTGTCGACGCCGTCGTCGTGCAGCTCCTGGATCCGGGCCTCGATGTTGGTGCTCGCGGCCCCGGGCAGATCGTCGTACTGCATGAGCACCGCGCTGAAGTCGCCGGGGAGGAATGATTGTCCCTTCCGCCCGACCTGGTAGGCGCCGTCCTCGTACCAGATTCGCGGGGCCTTCTCCTTGAACTCGTCGGGGAAGCGTTGGTAGAAGATGTCGTCGGCCAGGGAGATGTGGTTGTCCGCGGAGAACACCACGGTGCCCTCCGGCAGGCCGACGTTGACCCCGCCGGCGTGCCCGCGGCGATCCTTCGGTGCGCCAAAGCCTTGGGGCGGGTAGAGCGACGGGGCGCTGGTCTGTGTCGTCATCGTTGACTCTCCATTCGGATCGGCACTTCGGGCTGCTTGCTAAAAGATTTCACCAGGTCACCGGCAGTTCGTACACGCCGTAGGCGAGCCGGTCCTCCTTGAACGGCACCTGCTCGAACGGGATCGCCAGCGCGAGAGTGGGGATGCGGCGGAACAACGTCCGGTAGACGATCTGCAGCTCGGCGCGGGCCAGCTGTTGTCCCACGCACTGGTGCCTGCCATAACCGAACGCGACATTGCGATCGGCCCCGGACCGGTGCAGATATAGGCGATCCGGCTCGGTGAAGGCGTGCGAATCCCAGTTCGCCGGGGCGAGGTCGATGATGATGCCTTCACCGGCGCGGATGACCTGTCCGGCAATGCTGATGTCTTCCAGCGCCACCCGGCGCTGGCCGTTCTGGATGATGCTGAGGTAACGCAACAGCTCCTCGACCGCATTGGCGACGATCTTGGGGTCATCGGCGTCGCGGATGACGGCCAACTGGTCGGGATTTTCCAGCAGCGCAAGCACGCCGAGCCCGATCATGTTGGCGGTCGTCTCGTGCCCGGCGATCAGCAACCCGGTGCCCAGCTGGGCGGCCTCTTTCACGCTCAGCTCGCCGGCCTTGACCCGCTCGGCGAGGTCGGAAACCGCGTCCTCTGCCGGGTTTTCCATCTTGGCCTCGACCAGCTGGGCCAGGTACTTGTTGAGGCTCATCGCGCCTTTGGCGGTGTCCTCCCCCGTCGCATAGCGCGCGAGGCCGACGGTGGCGTGGTGCTGAAACATCTCCGCGTCTTCGTATGGCACCCCGAGCATCTGGCTGATCACCAGTGACGGGACCGGCAACGCGATGGCGCTGACGATGTCGGCGGGCTTGGGTCCGGCCAGCATCGCGTCGATGTGGTCGTCGGTGATCTGCTGGATGTTGGGCCGCAACCCCTCAACCCGCTTGAAGGTGAAGGGCTTTGACAGCATGCGCCGGAACCGGGTGTGCTCCTCGCCGTCGGACGTGAAGACCGACCGCGGGCGCTTGTGCACCGTGGCCAACATGCCCGCGTTCCAGTGCGGAAACCCGGGCGCCCGGTCGTCGACGCTGACCCGGGAGTCGGAAAACAGTTCCCGCACTTGGTCGTAGCCCGTGATGAGCCACGGCGTGCTGCCGTCCCAAATCCGAACCCTGGACAGCGGCGTTGCCTCGGCGAGCGCCATGACGTCCGGCGGCGGTGCGAACGGGCAGGTGGCATTGCGCGCCATCGGATAGTCGGGGATCTGCCGATCCGCTTTGGTCTCGGTGCTCGTCAGGGTGTCCGACATGTCATTCCTCGATGTGGATGGCCAGTGCGGGGCAAGCCGCGGCCGCACGGCGTGCGCCCTCGGCCTGCTCGGCCGACGGATTCGGATTGAGCAACACGACGACCCCGTCGTCGTCGCGCTGGTCGAACACCTCGGGCGCGTTCATGACGCAGTTGCCCGAGGACGCGCAAATGTTCTGGTCGACAGTAACTTTCATCGGCGGGCCCCTACTCGTCGGGTGTCACGGGCGCCAGCCACAGGCCCACGATCGCGTCGATGAGGCCGGATGCGGCGGCGCGCCACGACGATTGGTGCATGGTCGAACCCGCCGCCAGCGCGCGTTCGCGGTCCGCGCAGGTGTGCATCAACAGGTTGCGGGCCATGATGTTGCGTTCGAATCGCACCTCGGCCGGCAGGTCGGGCAGGCAACCGTTGATGCCGTCGACGACCTGCACCAGCGACGGCGAGCTGAGCGCGCCCTTGACAATGATGTTGTAGTAGGCCGGGTCGGTCATCGCCTGCGCGGCGAAGCGCGCGTACCAGGTGGGGTTTCCCAGCTCCGCCAGGTGGTCGGTGAGCGGGCGCACCAGGCAGGCCACCCAGTCCCGCATCTGCGCGACGCGCCCGTCTTTGGTGCCCGACTCCAACAGCTCGGCCACCATCCGCTCGCGCAGTTGCTCGACGGGCCCGCGGTGCTTTTGCTCGATGGCCCGGACCAGGTCGGCCTTGGTACCGAAGTGGTAGCCCACCGCCGCGTTGTTGCCCTGGCCGGCGGCCTCGCTGACCTGGCGGTTCGACACGGCGAACATGCCGTGCTCGGCGTATAGCCGCTCGGCCGCCGCCAGGATCGCCTCCTGGGTGGAGCTGGCCCGCTCGGTGCGGACGGCCCTGCCTGCGGTGGTGGTCATCCTGCTAGTCAACCTCGGCCCCCAGTTTAAGTCAAGCGCTTGATTTAAATATCCCGACCGGCGCGCTCACTCCTTGCGCTTGGACCGAATCACCTTGCCCGCGACCGTCCCGCCGTCCACCGGCAGCACGGTTCCGGTGACATAGCGCGACTTGTCGCTGGCGAAGTACAGCGCCGCCTCGGCGACGTCCTCGGGGGTGCCATCGCGCTTCAGCGGCCGGTCGTCCCGCATCGTCTGGCGGATCTTCGCCTCGAAGCGCTCGAGCTGCTCCGGATCCATGTTCGCCGCCGACTTCGCCACCAATGGGGTGGGGATACTGCCGGGCGCGATGGTGTTGACCCGAACCTCGTAGTGCGCCAACTCGATTGCCGCGCACTTGGTGAAATGGATGACCGCCGCCTTGGAGGCCCGGTAGGTCATCACGCCGCCACCGGCCTGGATTCCCCCGATCGAGCTGATGTTGATGATCGAACCCCCGCCGTGGGCGGCCATGTGCCGGGCGGCGTCTCGGGTACCCGCCATCACGCCGAGAACGTTGACGGCCATGACGCGGTGGAAGTCGGCCAAATCGTCGTCGAAGAATCGGGGATGCATGGTGGTCGAGATTCCGGCGTTGTTCACCATGACGTGCAGGCCGCCGAACTTCTCGGCCGCCGCGGTTACCAGCGACCCCACCTGCTCGGGATCGGACACGTCCGTGCGCCGGAAGAAGGTGTCGGGTCCCAGGGCCGCCGACAGCGCCTCCCCCGTTTCGGTTTCGACGTCGGCGATGACGACCCGCGCACCCTCGGCCACAAACTTCTCGACGATGCCGCGGCCGATTCCCGAGGCGCCACCGGTGACTACGGCTACCTTGCCCGCCAGATCGTTGACCACACGACGAGTTAATCGACGTGCGTGGCGTTAAGTCAAGCAACTGATTTAAGCGGTGCGTGGGTTTGGGCACCTATCCCTGCTCGCGCGTACGTGGAATGCTGAGTTCGCCACTTCATCGGCCACCTCGGGAGGGATCGTTTCATGAAGGTCTTGGTTATCGGCGGCACCGGACTCATCGGCTCGCAGGTCATCGCCAACCTCACCGAGATGGGACACGAGGCGATTTCGGCCTCACCGAGCTCGGGCGTCAACGCCGTCACCGGCGAGGGTGTCGCGGAAGCCATGGCGGGCGTGCACACCGTGGTGGACGTGGCCAACTCGCCATCCTGGGAAGACGATGCCGTGCTGAACTTCTTCACCACCTCGAGCCGTAACCTCCTCGCCGCCGAGCGCGAGGCCGGTGCGCAGCACCACGTCGCGCTCACGATCGTGGGCGCCGACCGTACCCAGGACAGCGGCTACATGCGGGCCAAGGTCGCCCAGGAGAAGGTGATCGAGGAATCGGGAGTCCCGTATTCGATCGTGCGGGCGACCCAGTTCTTCGAATTCGTCAGCGGGATCGCCGATTCGGCGGCCGACGGCGACACCATTCGCCTGCCGCACGCGGCGTTTCAGCCGATCGCCGCGAAGGACGTCGCCACGGCCGTCACCCGGGCGGCGATCGGCGATCCGACCAACGGCATCACCAACATCGCCGGTCCCGAAAAGCTGGGCATGGACGACTTCGCCCGCGCCAGCCTCGCCGCGGACGGCGACGCGCGCCAGGTGGTCACCGATCCCACGGCCCCCTACTACGGCGCGGTGCTCGACGACCAGAGCCTCGTCCCGATCGACGGCGAAGACCCGACGATCTACCCCACCCGGTTCAGCGACTGGAAGGCCTCCCACACCTCCAGCGGCGCACAGTAAGCCGACGCGGGGGATCGACGCTGATGCCTCGGGTCGCCTTGATCACCGGTGCCAGCCGCGGCATCGGTGCGGCGACGGCACGAGTTCTCGCCGCCCATGGCTTTCGGGTGGTGGTCAACCACCGCGCCAGCGGCGAGCAGGCCGAGGAGGTGGTCGCCGACATCACATCGGCCGGCGGCGAGGCCGTGGCCATTCAGGCCGACGTCACCGCGCCCGGTGACGTCTCCGCCATGGCCGACGAAATCGCGCAACGCTGGGGCGGGGTCGACGTGCTGGTACACAACGCGCTGATTCCGTTCGTCGTCACCTCGTTCGCCGACCTCACCTGGGAACAGCTCGGCGGCAAGCTGGACAACGAACTGCACGCCGCGTACTCGCTGACGAAGGCCGTTGTGCCGGGCATGATTTCGCGCGAGTACGGCCGGCTGATCTTTCTCAGCACCGGCCTCTCGCGGCGTCCGCGCGACGGGATGATCGCCCTGGGCACGGCCAAGGCCGCCTTGGACCAGTTCGTCCGCTACCTCGCGCTCGAGCTGGCGCCGCACGGGATCACCGCGAACCTGGTCGCGCCGGCCACCGTCAGCGGAACGAAAGTCACCGGGCAGCTTTCGCCGGAGCGGGTGGGACAGCTCGGCGAGGCTTCACCGATGGGACGACTCGTGACTCCCGACGAGGTGGCCAAGACGATCGCGTTCTTGGCAAGTGAGGATTCGGGTTTCACCACCGGACACTACCTGCCGGTCAACGGCGGACTTGCGATGGACTAAACCCGCCATGCACACGATCGACCTGGCCTATGTCGGGCGCGGCGTCCACGAGGAACTTGTCGCCTACGTCGCCGACCAGGAGGGTTACTTTGCGGATGAGGGTGTCCACGTCGCCGTGCGGGACGGAATCGCTTGGGACACGGAACGTCTGCGCTCGTGCGCCACGATCGGCCTCGGCCGTGCCGTCCTGTCGCGGTTGACCCATGGCATTGAGTGGGCGGTGCTGACCGTGAACACCCATCGCCCGTTGTTCTGGTTTCTGGGCGGGCCTGACGTCCCTTCCATGGCGGACCTTCGCGGGCGCCGGCTCGCCGTACACGCGCCGCACACCGCACCCGGTTGCTTCGCGCGAATCGTGTTGCGCCGGCATGGGCTTGATCCCGATCGCGACCTCGAGTGTGTGGTGCGGTCCCCGGGCGACTACCAGATGGATCTGCGGCGGCTGCGGGACAAGTCGATCGACGCCGCCTATGTCGGCAGCACTCTTGCCCCGGACCAGGTCGCCGAGGAGGAAGGCTTCCACGTGCTGGCGTGGGTGGGAGATCACTTCCAGATCCCCACCGTCGGAGTGGCGGTGGATGGGGAACGCCTTGCGATCGACGGCCCGGCGGTGCAGGCCGTGGTGCGGGCCAACCGACGCGCCCTGCAGACGATGGCCGACCGACCCGATGTTGCGATCGATTACCTGGCATCGTTTTTGAACCGGCTGACGCGCGACGAGGCCCGACGCCATTACGAGCGCTACATCGGCCCCCACTTCACCGCAGACGGCCGGGTGGACCTCGAAGTCGCCCGGCGCGCGGTCGACGCCGTCGCGGCCGAACTCGGGGTGGCCTCGATGCCCGCCGACCAGATCTACCGGGCCGCCCGATAACCAGCCGGTACTTGCGTTCCAGCCAACCGCCTAGCACGGTATAAGTCGTCGCCGTGGTGATTCGACCCGAGACGAGGAGCGCTCAATGCCCGTCCCCTTCGACGCGACGCGGCTCACCCGTCGCGGCTTCATGGCCGCCGGCATCGCCGGCGGGCTGGCGCTGGCGGCCTGCAGCCAAACCAAGTCCCAGGGGTCAAGCGCGTCCGCCCAAATGGCCGCCGCCATCGCCGCGGCCGAGGCGGTCCGGCCACACAGCGGGCGCACCGTCACCGCCAGCCTGACACCGCAGCTGACGGATATCGATCTGGGCGGGCCGGTCGTGCGCACGATGGCGTATGGCAACGGCATTCCCGGACCGCTGATCCGGGCCGAGATCGGCGACGAGCTCGTCGTCACGGTCGCCAACCGGTTGGACGTCCCGACATCGGTGCATTGGCACGGCGTCGCGCTGCGCAACGACATGGACGGGGCCGCGCCCGCCACCCCGAACATCCCGGCCGGCCAGGATTTCACCTACCGCTTCTCCGTCCCGAATTCGGGCACCTACTGGGGTCATCCGCACACCGGGCTGGACGCCGACAAGGGGCTTTATCTGCCGGTCGTCGTCGACGATCCCAGCGAGAGCGACTATGACACCGAATGGATTGTCGTCCTTGATGATTGGACCGACGGTGTCGGTAAGAGTCCGCAGCAGCTCTACAGCGAGCTAACCGGCCCGAACAAGCCCAGCAGGTCGAACATGACCACGACCACGACGAGCTCGACCACTTCGACGACGCCGAGCGGCTCGCCGACCTCAACGACGTCCACGTCCGGAATGTCCGGCGGCGGCGACGGTGGGAGAAGCGACCTGCTTGGCGGCGACGCCGGTGACATCGACTACCCCTACTATCTGATCAACGGCCGAATCCCGGCGGCTCCCACCACATTCACCGCCAAGCCCGGCCAGCGCATCAGGATCCGTTTCATCAATACCGGATCGGACACCGCGTTTCGTGTCGCGCTGGCCGGCCATGCGATGACGGTCACCCACACCGACGGCTTCCCCGTCGTCCCCACCCCGGTCGACGCCCTGCTCATCGGCATGGCCGAACGCTACGACGTCATCGTGACCGCCGCCGACGGCGTCTTCCCGCTGGTCGCGCTTGCGGAAGGGAAAAACGGCCTGGCGCGCGCGCTGCTGTCCACCGGGGCGGGCAGCCCACCGGACGCGGGGTTTCAGCCGGCCGAACTAAAGCAGCGGGTCGGCACCATCGAGATGTTCACGGCCACAACGCCGGTCAACCTGGGTCGACCGCAGCCCGACCTCAACCTTCCCGTGGTGTTGGGCGGCAACATGATGCAGTACAACTGGACGATCAACGGCAAACCCTACAGCCAGACGGATCCGCTGCACGTCCGCGAGGGTGAACGGCCCACGATCACGTTCGACAACACCACGATGATGTATCACCCGATTCACCTGCACGGCCACACCTACCAGCTGATCAAAGCCGACGGCAGCCCCGGCCCCCGCAAGGACACCGTCATCGTGTTGCCCAAGCAGAAGGTGCAGGCCGTGCTGGTCGCCGACAACCCGGGCGTGTGGCAGTTGCACTGCCACAACACCTATCACCAGGAAGCCGGCATGCAGACCCGGCTCGAGTACGTCTTCTAGGCATCAAGCGGTCGCGAGGAAGTCGAGCAGCAACTCGTTGACGGCGGCGGGCCGTTCGATTTGCGGACAGTGGCCGGCCTTTTCCACGACCACCGATCGGGCACCGTCGATCTGTTTCGCGATCTGCGCGGCCCAGCCGGGCGGGAGGAGCTTGTCGTCCCCGCCTTCGATGACGAGCGTCGGCACGGCGATGCGCTCGTAGGCGCGCGCGCTCGACGGGGTCGCGGACGGCGCGGCGTCGGGGCGCCGAAATCGGGCCGCCGCCACCGCCTCCCACGCGCCCGGCGCAGTGCTCGACTCGTAACGGCGCCGCACGTACTCCTCGTCCGCCGGGTACCCGGGATCGTGGAACAGCGCCTCGACGATGCGGCGCATCGCCGGCAGCGTCGCGTCGTACTGCTGCAGCGCGTCGAAATGCCGGTTCTGCTTGATCTCGCCTCCCCCGCAGATGATCACCAGGCTGCGGATTGGCAGCAGCGGCGTGTCCGAGGTGGCGTCGGTGAGCAGGTTGATGGCGCCCATCGAGTTGCCGACGAAATGCGCGGAGCCGATGCCAAGCTCCTCGCAGAACCGCGCCACGTGCCGAATCCGCATCCGACGCCCCTCGACGAAGTCGATGACCTTCGCCGACTGCCCGAACCCCAACTGGTCCGGTGCCAGGACTCGGTACTGCGCGGCCAGGGCGGCAATGTTGCGCTCCCAGCCGAGTTCCGCGCTGGCGCCGAATTCGCCGCCGTGCAGCAGCACCACCGGGTCGCCGTCGCCCGCCTCCAGGTAGCTGGTGTGCAGGCCGTCGACCAGCAGGGTCTTCCGATGAATCTGCAAGCGCCCGCCTTCTCTACTTGATCGCGATCGGGTTCACCGGGGAACCCACGGCGCCAACGACTCTCAGGGGCGGCGCGACGAGCTGAAATTCGTACACGCCGTCGGCCGCGCAGTCGTCCGCCAGCGCGGTGAGGTCCCAGTACTCGCCGAACATCATCCCCATGTCACGCAGGCAAAGCAGATGCAAGGGGAAGGTGATCCCCTCCACGCCGGATACCAGGTCCTCCACCTGGAGGTTGTCGGCCGCGACGGCCGCGATCTCGTGATCGTGCAGCCACGTAGCGCACCGCCAGTCCAATCCGGAGTAGCCCTCCAGCTTGTTGCCGGTCTCCAGAAACCTTGCCCACCAACCCGTTCGAATCAACAGGATGTCGCCCCGGCCGACCGTCACACCCTGCGCGCGGACCACCTCGTCCAGCTCCTCTGGCGTGATCGGGTTTCCGGCCTCCAGGAAGACCTCCGCACCGCGATGGCGCACCAGGTCCAGCAGCACACCGCGCGACGTGATGCCCTTGCCGTCGACCTTGTCGATGCCACAGTGGAATGCCCCCATGCTGGTCACCGAATCCGCCGGGAAGCCGTTGTAGAGCTGGCCGTCGTAGTAGACGTGCGACAGCGCATCCCACTGGCTGGCGGCCTGCAACGGCATGATGATCATGTCGTCGTTGAAGCGGAACGGATTGTCGGCCGTCATATAGCCGCTCAGTTGCTTGGCCAGCGGGTTGCGCGCCCAATCGGGCCCGTATTTCGTGAGCGTGTGCACGTCCCCGCCGTCCACCGTCATGACATGCACGGGATTGTGCCGAAACTCGAAGGCGCCCTGCGGCCCCGAGGCGCCGAAGTCTACGCCGAGCGGAAAGACCTTGCCGTGCCGAACCAGCCCTGCGGCTTGCGCGACCTTGTCGGCGGTGATGAAGTTCAGCGTGCCCAGCTCGTCGTCGGCTCCCCACCGCCCCCAGTTGCAGACGTCCCGAGCGACTTGCCGGAAGTCGGTTACGTTGGCCACGGCGCTCCTCTCTCGAGCTCGCGGGCGATCGCCGTGCCCACGTTTCCGCCGTCGACCCACAACACCTGACCGGTAATGTAGCTGGCCGCTCGGCTGTTGAGAAACACTAAAACCGCAGCCTGCTCGGCCGGCTCCGAAACGCGGCCCAGCGGCTTGGGGATGTCGTCGAGGAAGCCCTGTCCGTACGCCGTGCGCAGCTGGTCGAGGATCGGGGTTTCGGTGACGCCAGGTCCGGTGCAGTTGATGCGGATGCCCCGTGCGCCAAGGGGTGCGGCTTTTCGCATGGTGTAAAGGATGATCGCCTCTTTGGACAATTGGTAGCCGCCGCCGGCCAACGCATCGGGATGCGCATGACACCAGTCGATTCCTTCGGCCATCGTCTCGGTGTTCAGCAGCGGCGCCACCGCTCCCAGGTGCTCGCGATACGCGGCCGCGGCCAGTGACGACACGCTGACGATCGACGAGCCCGGGGGCATCTTTTCGATCAGCGCCTCGGTGAGCTGCCGCAGTCCGAGGAAGTTGATGGTGACGACCAGCGGGGGGTCACCGATCCCGGACGAGACACCGGCCACGTTGAACAGCGCGTCGACGGGGCCCTCGACGGACGCCACCGCCCGGTCGATAGAGACCGGATCGGCAAGGTCAACCTCGTGAAAAGCGTTGAGCTCGAGGGCCGGGCGGCGCTTGTCCAGCCCGACGACGTCGGCCCCGAGTTCACTGAGCTGCCGCACCACGTGCTCGCCGATGCCCGAGGCACATCCGGTCACCACGGCACGGCGGCCGTCGTAACGCCACAGATCGTCGATCTGTCCCACGGCTCAATCCGATTCCGGCGTCACTTGCCCTTCTCTTGCTCCTTGGCGCGTCGCGCGGCCTGGACGCGGCCCTCGTTGATCTCCGCCATGGCCTCGGGGATCTCGCTGGCGGTGAACTTGTCCCGGCCGGTGGGCAGGCCGCCGAACGCGTACGTTTCGTCGAACAGCGGTGCCGTCGACTTCGGCCGCCGCGCCTCCACCTTCTCGATGACGGGCTCGAGCCGTTTGGCCTTGTCGGCCACCGCCTTTGCGTCGCGCTCGATGAACTCGGGCAGCACCTCTTTGCCCATCAGCTCGATGGATTCCATGGTGCCCTCGTGGCTGCGCGGGTTGAGCAGCAGGATGATCTCGTCCACGCCGCTCTGCTCGTAACCGCGCAGGAATTCGCGCACGGTGTCCGGGGAGCCGATCGCGCCGCGTCCGGGGCCGTAGGCCAGCGTCGGGTCCTTCTCGACCTCTTCGAGGTACCGTTTCCACACCCCGGTCCGGCCGGGGACGTGCATCCCGGTCAGGTAGTAGTGCATGATCCCGAACGAGAAGAATCCACCGCCCTGCCCCAGTCGCTGCAGGGCCTCCTCTTCCGTCTTGGCGACCATCATCGACAGGTCGCCACCGATGGCCAGGATGTTCGGGTTGATCTGTGGCGTGATGGGCACGCCGCTCTCCTCGAATTCCTTGTAGTAGCCGTTGACCCGGTCGGTCAGCGGCCCGGGACCCGTGTACGCGAAGCTCAGCGCGCCGATGCACTTTTGGGCGGCCATCTGTACGCTCGCCGGCCGCGTGCAGGCCACCCAGACCGGCGGATGCGGCTTTTGCAGCGGCTTGGGAATGACGTTGCGGGGCGGCATCTGGATTTGCTCGCCCTTGAAACCGGTGAACGGCTCCTCGATCATGCATCGGATCGAAACCTCGAGGGCCTCCTCCCACTGGGCGCGCTTGTCGGCGGGGTCGACATCGAATCCGCCGAGTTCGCCGACGGAGGAACCCTCCCCGGTGCCGAACTCGACGCGCCCGTTGGAGAGCAGGTCGAGGGTCGCGATGCGTTCGGCCACCCGCGCGGGGTGATTGACCGCGGGCAGCAGGTGCATGATCCCGAACCCGAGCCGGATGTTCTTGGTCCGCTGGCTGGCCGCGGCCAGGAAGATCTCCGGCGCGGTGGAATGGCAGTACTCCTCGAGGAAGTGATGCTCGGTGAGCCAGACCGTCGAGAACCCCGCCTTGTCGGCGGCCTCCACCTCGTCCAGGCAGTCCTGCAACAGGACGTGTTCGTCGTCCGGCGCCCACGGACGCGGAAGGGCGAACTCGTAGAACAGCGAAATTTTCATTGATTACCTCCCATATGAGTTAAGGGGTCTGTTTGCCAGGCTGGGCCGCAAGGTGTTTGGCGGCAACGTAGCCGAACGTCATGGCCGGGCCGATGGTCGCCCCGGCACCGGCATAGCTGCGGCCCATGACCGGGGCGGACGTGTTGCCCACCGCGTAGAGCCCCCGCACCACGGTGCCGTCGGGCCGCAGCACGCGGGCATGTTCGTCGACGCGCAGGCCACCCGACGTACCCAGGTCGCCCAGGACGATTCGGAATGCGTAGTACGGCGGCTTGCCCAACGGATACAGGTTCGGGTTGGGCAAGGTCGGATCGCCGTAGTAGTTGTCGTAGACGCTGTCGCCGCGGTTGAAATCGTCGTCGTGGCCCTTGCGCGCGAGTTCGTTGAAGCGGCTTGCGGTTTCGGAAAGTTGACGTGCCGGTACTCCTATCTTGGCGGCCATTTCGTCCCAAGTCATGGCCGCTTTGACCACGCCCGATTCCAGCCAGGCGGCGGGAACCTTACGGCCGGTGGGTACCGGCGCGCCGGGGATCCTCGGGATCGGGAGATGGCCGCCGATGACATAGCGATTCCACGACCGGTGATCGGTGATGAGCCAGCACGGGATGTGGGTCACCCCCGACCTCTGGCCGTCGATCATGGCGTGGCCGAAGTCCATGTAGGGCGCCGCCTCGTTGATGAAGCGTTTCCCGTCGCCGTTGACGATGAACTGCGCCGGCATCATCCGCTCGTTGAGCACGAATTGCATTCGGCCGTCCGGCCATTGGATCGCCGGGAACCACCACGCCTCGTCCAGTAGTTCGGTTGCGGCGCCCACCTTCTCGCCCGCGCGGATGCCGTCGCCCATGGCGGCGGGGTTGCCGAAGCTCCAATCCTGCTCGATGACCGGCAGCTGTTCCTTGCGCCAGGCGAGGTCGTGGTCGAAGCCGCCCGAGGCCAGGATCACCCCCCGCCGCGCGCCGACCCGCTGGGTGGCGCCGTCGCGCTCCACGACGACTCCGGTCACCGCGCCGCCCGCGTCGGTGAGCAATTCGACCATCGGCGAGTCCAGCCACAGCGGGACACCGCGTTCCCGCATGGCCAGCCTGAGCCGGGCGGCCAACGACTGGCCGATCGCCGCCATCCGTTCACCGAACACTCTGGCCCGGACCATCCGCGCAATCAGCTTCAACAGCACGCCCTTGCCGGCCCAGGACTGCCTGATCCGGTAGAAGGTCCGAAGCTCCTTGGGACCCAGCCAGATTCCCCTCGGGGCGAGCGCCAACGGCGCCAGCAGCTTTTGCTCGTCGGGGCCCAGCTTGCGCAGGTCGATGGGGGGCACATTAATCGTGCTGCCAAGCTCGGAGCCGCCGGGCAGTTCGGGGTAGTAATCGGCATACCCCGGCTTCCAGACGAACTCGAGCCAGCCCGAAAGGTTCTCGAGGAACTCGAGCATCCGCGGCGCCGAGTCGACGTACTGGCGTATCCGTGCCTCACCGACCAGACCATCGGTGATTTGCCGGAGGTACTCGACGACTCCTTCGGGCGGCGGGGCGTAGCCCTCCCTGCGCTGGGCCGGTGCTCCGGGAACCCAGATGCCCCCGCCCGAAAGGGCGGTGGAGCCGCCGAAGTGGGAGGACTTCTCCACCACCAGGGCGTCCAGCCCCGACGCGTGCGCGGTCAGCGCCGCGGTCATGCCGCCGCCGCCGGAGCCGACGACGAGCACGTCGACGATGTGGTCGAAGACGTCCGGGGCGCCGGGCAACGACGAAGTCATTGCGTCACTGCCGTCCGGATGGCGAAACCGGCGATCAGTTCGGGAGCCGGTTTGTAGTACTGCAGCGTCGTCCGGTACGCCCCGACGGCCTCCAGGGCCGCAAACGCCGCCACCCACGTCCTGATCTCCTGGGCGGAGCTGCCGCCCTCGTGGGCGATAAGCGAGTTCGACCATTGATCGAGTTCGGAAAGCCTTCCGCTGTCGATGATCTCGAGGAATCGATGGTCCCACGCCGGGTTGAGCGGTTGGAGAGTACTCTCGCCGGACGCGAAAGTCTTGGCCGCGTCGATCACGGCGAGCTGCCGGGCCTGCCGCTGCTCCGGCGTCATCGGCCGGCCATGCACGATCCGCTCGCGCACCGGGGCGGCCGCGGTCGCCAGCGTCGGTACCGGCGGGCTGTGGGAGAGTCCCCCGGACCCCAACAGCAGGACCCGCTTGTCCAAGGTGGCCAGGTAGTTCCCCACCGCGGTGCCCAGCGCCCGGCACCGGTGCAGCGGCCCCAGCGGCGCGGCGACCGCGTTGAGGAAGATCGGGATCACCGGGCGCGCAGTGGCGTCGCCGAAAAGCTTTTCCAGCGGCTGCACGGTGCCATGATCGACGTCCATGCTGGCCGACACGGCCACGTCGACCCCGGCGCCCAGAACAGCTTTGGCGCATTCGTTGGCAAGGTCGTCCGGGACGTCCAGCGGCCCGGCGTAGGTGCCGTAGTCCCCGACGCCGTTGGCGCTGGTGCCAATGCAGAACGGCGGCATCACCTTGTAGAAGAACCCGTTGTAGTGGTCCGGGGAGAACGTCACGACGAGATCCGGCCGGTAGTCCGCCACGAAGTCTCGTGCCTTCGCGATCGCGCCTTCGATGTCGTCAAGCAGGTCCCGCGACGGCCCCGGAAGATTCAGCAGTGGGCTGTGCGACATACAGCACAGAGCCAGTGTCACTTGGCAAATCACCCCCTCCCGGCTTGAGTGCGAGCGCGTCGAAAAGGCGGGCGCTCAGCTCGGGCGCGCGCTGCGCGATGCACGCGCCGGCGATGCACCGGTCGGGCCGCAGGAATAACACCGATTCCTGATGGCTGTCGAACCACGCCTTCAGCCCGCCGTTGCGGTCCCCGACGATCACGACGTCAGGGTCGTCATGCCCATCCCAGTGCAGCTGGGTCAGCGGGCGTACCGCAAAGAACTTCGCACCCAAGGCTTTCCAACTCTCGAACGCCTCGTCCCCGAGGATCTTGCGCGGGTTGTTGTTCCAGCACACCACGGCCAACCAGTTGCCCAGCACGTCGTCCAGCAGCACATCCTGCTTGGTACGGGTGTCGACCCGGGGCTGGATGAACAGCGTGCCGACCGGCGAGTCGGCCCGGCCGGGCTGCGTGTGCACGACGGCTCCCTGGTCGTAACGCGGCATCGGCTTGAACCGCATCTCCAGCACATACCGCTTGAGCGAAGGCACAATTGACGCCGAGCGCACCAGGACATCGCGCAGACCGGCCACCCGGCGGTTGGTCGGGGAGATCGCGCGGCCGACCATTGTGGACAGGTCGATCATCGCCCGCGCATGCTTGCGGCGCTCGATGTCGTAGGTATCCAGCAGCGCGTCGTCGGCCAGGCCGCGCACCACCGCGGCGAGCTTCCAGCCCAGGTTGAACGCGTCGCGAATCCCGCTGTTGTAGCCCTGCCCCTGCCACACCGGCATCAGGTGCGCGGCGTCCCCGGCCAACAGCAGCCGGCCCGAACGGAACGCGCCGGCGATCCGCGAGTGATGGGTATAGACGCGGCGCCGGATCACGTCGACCTGGTCGGGGTGTGGCACCATCCGCGACAGCATCTGCCGCAGAAACGCCGGATCCTCGGCCTGCTCGTCGGACTCGTCGCCGTGAATCATGAACTCGAAGCGGCGAATTCCGTGCGCGATCGAGATGGAGGCGTAGGGGCGTTCGGGGTCGGCTCCCACCTCACTGTTCGGGTGGCCGAGCGGATCGTTGGCGACGTCGACCACCAGCCATCGCGTCGAGGAGGTCGTCCCGTCGAACGACACGCCCATCATGCGCCGGGTCATGCTGCGGCCGCCGTCGCAGCCGACGACGTAGCGGGCCCGCGTCGTGGATGCGCCGCCGTCGCCGCCTAGCTCGACGGTGACCGCGTCGCCGGCCTGCCGGCAGGCCGTCATGGGGCGCTCCCACCGCACCTCGACGTGGGGGAACCTGTCCAGACCGCGCAGCAATTCGGCGTCGACGAGCGGCTGGACGAACCCGTTGCGCTTCGGCCAGCCGAACCGCGCATCGGGCGGGGCCATTTCGGCGAGCACGCGACGCTTGGCGTCGACGAAGCGAAGGATCTGGTTCGGGACGGTGTGCGGCAGGATGCGGTCGACCAGGCCGATCGACTGGAAGGTGCGCAGCCCCTCGTCGTCCAGCCCGACTCCGCGTGGATAGTCTATGAGCGTGTCCCGTTCGTCGACCACCAGCGTGCGGACGCCTTGCAGGCCAAGGATGTTGGCGAGCGTCAGGCCCACCGGGCCGGCACCGACGACGAGGACCTCGACGTCGACTCCCGGTGCGTCCCGCTCCACAGCGACCATTACCGACCCAGCAGAAAGTCGAGATGTATGCGGTTGAAGGTCTTGGCGTCCTCGTACTGCGGCCAGTGACCGCAGCCGGGCATCAGCTCGAAGCGCGCGTTGGGAATCATCGACGCGATGCGCCGGCCCTCGGTCACGTCGGCGGTCGGGTCATCACTGGTCCACAGCACCAGCGTCGGCGCGGTGATCGAGCCGTATTCGTCCGGGGAGATGATGTTGCGGGCCCGGATCTCAGGGTCCTGCAGCGCCATGATGTCGCGCATGGCGTCGACGAATCCCGGTTGGCGGTATACCCGTTGGCGGCTGGCGACCAGGTCGTCGTAGTCCTTGGACTTGTCGGCCATCAGCCATTTGATCCGCGCCTGCACCGTTTCCCAGGTCGGGTTCTCGGCGGCCGCCATCGACAGCGTGATGATCCGCTGCATCACCACCGGATCGGCCTGTGAGCCGCCGGCGGTGTTGAGGACCAGTCGGTCGACCGCGCCGGGATGGTCGATGGCGGCGCGCGCCGCCACCCAGCCGCCGAGGGATTCACCGCTCAGGCTGGCGCGGTCGACCCCGATGGCGCGCAGCACCTCCAGCAAGTGGTCGACGTAGTGGCCGACCTCCAGCGGGTGACCCGGTTTGTCGGTGTAGCCGTGGCCCAGCATGTCGATCGACCACGTCCAGAAATGCTCGGCGTGCGCGGCCAGGTTCCGAACGTATGCCTCCGCGTGGCCACCAGATCCGTGCAGGAACACCAGCACCGGCTTGCCCGAATCCCCGGCGCGCAGGTAGCGAGTGCGCACTCCCCCGGCATGGACGTAGCCCTGCGAAAACGCGACACCCTGGAGATCGCTCCATATGCTCTCGAATTCCGCCACGGTTCCTCTCACGCCTGCTGGTAGTGGGAAATTTCGTTCTCGTCTTCGGCCATGCTGTGTGCTAATATCGCACACTGATGTGCGTTATCTATAGAGCTTCGCGCTCCCGCGAGAGTCTGTCAAGGTCATGACGGGCTCCCAGACGCTGGCCAGGGGGCTCATGGCGCTGCAGATGGTCGCCGATTCCCCTAATGGGCTCACCATGCAGCAACTGGCCGACCAGCTCGGGGTGCATCGCACCATCGCCTATCGACTGCTCGGCACGCTCACCGACTTTCGGTTGGTGGCCAAGGGAGAAGACGGGCGTTACCGGCCCGCGGCCGGGCTGGCGGTGCTCGGCGCGTCGTTCGATCGCAACGTAAGACAGGTCAGCCTGCCGATCCTGCGCGCACTGGCGGACGACCTGAGCACCACCGTGTCGCTGCTCATCGCCGAGGGTGATCAGCAGGTGGCGGTCGCGGTGATCGTGCCCAGTCATGTCGCCTATCAACTGTCCTTCCACGAGGGCAGTCGATATCCCTTGGACCGCGGCGCCGCGGGAATCGCCTTGCTCGCGAACATGCCGCCGCGCCCGGACGAGCGAGACCTGGTGGCGAAAACTCGCGAGTGCGGCTGGGTGATCACCTACGGCGAGATCGAACCGAACACCTACGGTTTGGCCGTACCGGTCAACCGCCCGGCGCCGTCCCCGCCGACCTGTATCAACCTCATCTCGCACCGTGAGGACGTCGTGATGCGCGGCAAGGACGCGGTCATCACCGCCGCAAAGCAGTTGTCGGAGCTGTTGAGCTAGCCACTGAGCTGAAGGGATAACCGTCCATGTCCTGGGACCGTGAAGTCGATGTCGTCGTACTCGGCAGCGGAGGCGCCGGCCTCACCGGCGCGCTGACGGCAGCGGTCGCCGGTGCGTCGGTGGAGGTCTTCGAGAAGGCCGCCACCGTCGGCGGCACCACCGCCGTGTCCGGCGGCGTGGTGTGGATTCCCGCCCATAACCGTTCTCCCGAAGGGGAATTGACGGTCGCGGATGCGTTGCGATACCTGCGCGCGCAGGCTCTCGGCGCGATGGACGATGCGTTGGTCGAGACGTTCGTGCGGACCGGTCCGGCGATGCTGGACTTCGTCGAGGCCAACAGCAAGCTGCGCTTCGAGATTGCCACCGGATTCCCCGACTACCGGCCCGAGTTGCCCGGGGGGCGGCCGGGCGGCGGACGATCGCACATTCCGGCTCCATTCGACCTGAATCGATTGGGCGAGTGGGGAAACCGGATCACCGCGTTCCCGATCGATTTTTCCAATGTGGGTTTTGATGCCGAGACGCTGGCGCGCTTGCACGCGTCGCGCTTGGACGCGGCGGCCGACGCACAACCCGGCAAGCTGTGCGTCGCCGGTGCCGCCCTGATCGCCGGTCTCCTCAACGGCGTGCTGGAGGCCGGCGCGACGGTCCACGTCGGGGCCCGCGCCGAGCAGCTCATCGCCGATGCCGGGGAGATCACCGGAGTTCAGATCGCCTTGGAGGGACAGACCATCCGGGTGCGTGCGCGCCGCGGCGTCATCCTGGGAACCGGCGGCTTCGAGTGGGATTCCGTTCTCACCCAAGCATTTCTGCGCGGTCCCATGCACGGCGCCGTCTCCCCGCCATACAACACCGGGGACGGGCTTCGGATGGCGATGTCTCAGGGGGCGGATCTCGCCAACATGGGCGAAGCCTGGTGGGTACCGATCGTCCAGATCCCGGGCGACACCATCGAAGGAAAGCCGCGAAGCCGCAGCGTCCGGCTGGAACGCACCCGACCGCGGAGCATCATCGTCAACTCGGCCGGGCGTCGGTTCGTCAACGAAGCATCCGACTACAACTCGATGGCCGGCGCATTTCAATACCTCGACCCGCGCGGCGGGTATGTCAACGATCGCGGATGGATGGTGTTCGACTCGGTCCACCTGCAGCGGTATGGCTTCCTGGGTGTCGAACCGGGGCAGGCGGTACCGGACTGGTTCTGCGAATCCGCGGACCTGGCCGAGCTGGCCGCCAGGGCCGGCATCGACGCCGACGGCCTCGCCCGCACCGTCGAGAACTGGAACCGGAATGT
This sequence comes from Mycobacterium sp. E2327, assembly GCF_001672675.1. NCBI lineage: Bacteria > Bacillati > Actinomycetota > Actinomycetes > Mycobacteriales > Mycobacteriaceae > Mycobacterium > Mycobacterium sp. E2327. Next base: position 43,535 of record NZ_LZKE01000142.1, on the reverse strand, counting down.
GGCCGCCGGCGCCGACCCCGACTTCGGCCGCGGCTCCAGCGCGTACGACGGCTACTGGGGAGACGACACCGCCACCACGCTCGCCGGCAAGACCCTCGGGCCGATCGACACCGCACCGTACTACGCCGTGCCGGTGTCCATCGGCGCCATGGGGACCAAGGGCGGCCCGCGCACCGACGCCGACGCCCGCGTCCTGCACGTCGGCGGCGACCCGATACCGGGCCTGTTCGCCGCGGGCAACGCCATGGGCGGCGTGACCGGGCGGGCCTATGGCGGTGCGGGTGGAACCATCGGCCCGGCAATGGTTTTCGGGTACCGAGCGGGTCATGCGGCCGCAACCGGGAAATCCGTCGACCTTCAGTAACGGGTCTGCTACCGCAGCGGTAGCCGCACCCGGACATGGGTACCCACGGATGAGTCGAGGAAGACGAACGTCCCGCCTGCGGCCTCCACCCGGGCCCGATGCGACGCCAGACCGATGTGCCCCTGCGCCAGGCGGCGTGCCACGGCCTCGTTGCTGAGCCCCACCCCGTTATCCTCCACCCGCAGAACACATGTGCCGTCGGTGATCCGGATGGTGACCGACGCGTGGCTCGCCCGCGAATGTTGCACCACATTGGAAAGCAATTCGCGCACCGCGCCGAACACCATCGGGTCGATGTCGTTGCGGATCGGATAGTCGATGTCGGTGGAGACGTCGATACCGGAACGCTGAGCGGTGTCCGAGGCCAACTGCCGCACCGCCGCCGCCAAGCCGACCTGCTCGAGAACGGCGGGATGCAGTTGATAGGTCGCCTGCCGCAGTCGCTGCGAGGCATCCTGCAGGCCGGTCAACGCGCGCCCGACGCGCGCGTCGCCCGGGAAGGCCGCATCCAACTCGACGATCTCTTGGCGCACGGCCAGGATGTCCTGCAGCGGCCCGTCGTGAATGGATCCCGCGATCCGGCGGTGCAGCAGGTCCGAGGCCGTCATCGTTTGGGCCAGCAGCTCCTCGCGCAACGCGCTCAGACCGGCCACCGAGCGCGTGTGCCGCTCTTCGATGCGCACCACCACGAACGCCGTGGCGCAGAGGAGTCCAAACAACACGAACCGGAAAGCCGCCTGAGCCCACCCGATGTCGTGCACCATCTCCGGGTCCTCGAGGACCGCGAGGGCGAACCCACCCATGGAAAAGGCGAGCACCACCCCGGCGCGGCGCGACGACACGTCGAGACCCACCAGAATTGGCAGCATGGTCATGATCAGCAACGGATAAATCCCGTTGGTGGAGAGCAATTGAAAGACCGTCAACGTCACGACGTCGATGACCGTGAACGCAAACGGCTCAAACCGTCCTATCTCGGCCCCGCGGCGGAAGGGGGCAAACGCCAACACCAGAGCGCACAGCGCGGCCGCCGCATACAGGAAGATCAGGGCCTTTTGCTGAGCCCATTCGAAGCGGTAGGTGCCGATGAGCATGGCGAAGACCATGAGCCCCACCACACCGATCCGAAGCACCGATGCGAACCGATACGAACGCAGCTGGTGGGCCCTGCGCACCCGATCCAGTTCGACGTCGCGAGTCACCGCCACCAAAAGACCGTACGACCGGAGCCTTATGCGAGCTACTCATTCGCGCGAACGGTTTAAACTCATCGCCATGGTCGGCGCTGCGACGGCCGAGAAAGTGCGTGTGGTCGTGGGCGACGACCACCCGCTCTTTCGCGAGGGTGTAGTTCGTGCGCTCTCGTCGAGCGGTTCGGTAAGCGTCGTGGGCGAGGCGGACGACGGCGCCACTGCGCTGGAATTGATCAAGGCGCACCGCCCCGACGTCGCATTGCTGGACTACAAGATGCCCGGCATGGACGGCGCCCAGGTGGCGGCGGCGGTGCGCAGCAACGACTTGCCGACCCGCGTATTGCTGATTTCCGCCCACGACGAGCCGGCGATCGTGTACCAGGCGCTGCAGCAGGGCGCCTCCGGATTCGTGCTGAAGGACTCCACCCGCACCGAAATCGTCCGAGCCGTGTTGGATTGCGCCAAGGGACGCGATGTGGTGGCACCCTCGCTCGTCGGCGGCCTGGCCGGCGAGATCCGCCAGCGCGCGACCGCGACAGGACCGGTCCTCAGCGCGCGTGAACGCGAGGTGCTCGGTCGGATCGCTCGTGGCCAAAGCATCCCCGCGATCGCGAGCGAGTTGTACGTGGCGCCGTCGACGGTCAAAACCCATGTGCAGCGTCTCTACGAGAAGCTCGGGGTCAACGACCGAGCCGCTGCCGTCGCCGAGGCGATGCGGCAGGGGCTGCTCGACTAGCCATGTCGCTCCTGTGGGACCAGCACACCTGCCTGCCTTTACAGACCGACGCCGATGTCGAGCCGCTGACGCGATACCGGCGCGGCGGCGGCGCCTTCCTATCGGTCAACGCGGGGTATGCGCCGCACACCTTCGATGACGCGATGGCGTTGCTGCGGCACTACCGCGCCGCGGTCGATGCCCATCCGGACCTGGAGCTGGCGGCCAATCTTGCTGAGGTCGAAGCGATCAGCCGCGCCGGTCGGATCGCCGTCGCGTTCGACCTGGAGGATTCCGCTCCCCTCGATGGTCAGCTCGCCAACCTGGCGACGTTGATGGATCTCGGTGTGCGAACGCTGCTGCCGACCTACAACCACGCCAACCGCGCCGGCAGCGGCTGCCTGGACGCCACGGATGGCGGCCTGACCGCGTGGGGCCGTTCACTCGTCGCCGAGATGAACACCGTCGGCGTCGTTCCGGACGGATCCCACTGCAGTGCCCGCACCGGCCTGGACATGTGCGAGGTATCCAGCGGCCCGGTCATTTACAGCCACTCCTGCATGCGCGCGATCTGGGATCACCCGCGCAACATCACCGACGACCAGGCCCGGGCCTGCGCTTCCACCGGCGGCGTCATCGGGATCACCGGCGTCGGCATTTTCCTGGGCCCCAACACCCCCACGCTCGAGGCGATGACGCGACACCTCGAGTATGCGGTCGAACTCGTCGGCATCGACCATGTCGGCGTCAGCACCGACTTCTCTTTCGATTTCGCCGATTTCGTCGACGAGGTCGTGCGCAATCCGCACTTGTTCGACGACAGCTACACCCGCTGGGGGCCGATCCGGTGGATGCCGCCGGAAGTCTTCCTTGAGCTCGGCGACCACCTTCGTGGGCGCGGATGGCGCATCCCCGACATCGACGCCGTCCTTGGCGGGAACTTCTATCGCGTTGCCCAGCAGGTTTGGCGCGCGGCGTGATTAAGTCCTCGGACCCCTAGCCGAACGCGCTGGTGATGGTCGCCATGTCGAAGTAGTCGCGCCACGCGACGATCCGGTCGTCCTGCACCTCGAACACACCCATCACCGGCAACGGGAACGTCCCGCCGTCCTTGCGGCGCATCACGTCGGTTCGTTCGTTCATCACCAGGGTGCCGTCGCTGACCTGCCGATGGACGTTGAAGTCGATGCCGTCGAACGCGGCGAGGAAGCCCGCGATGAATTCCTTTATCGCCTCGCGGCCCCGCACCGGATCCATCGGGATGTTGTGGTAGACGGCGTCTTCGGTGAAGTAGCCCGCCAACTCGTCCGGATCGGGGGATGCCCAGCGCTTGCAGAATTCGGTTACCAGCTCATCGGCGGAACGTGTCATGTTTTCATGCAACACACCGCAATGCGGTAAGGCAAGGGGTGTGTTGGTCAATCCTCTTGTTCTGCCGGGGAAGAAAGCAGCTTCTCGGCCGCCGTGTACGGATCGTCGCGGCCGTCGACCACCGCCTCGGCGAGCCGGTCGAGGCCCGGCTGCGTCCGCAACCGCGTTTGCGCCATCGACAGGATCTGCGCTCGGGCCCGCGCCAACCGGCGCTGCCGACTGTCGGTTCGGTGATGGTCTTCGATGGCGGAAACCAGATCGGCGACGCCCTCGCCGCGGGCGGCGATGAGGCTGACGATCGGGGCTTTGGTCTCGGCGCGCAGGTCCCGCACGGTCTGTTCGGCGCCCTCCCGGTCGGCCTTGTTCACCGCGACGATGTCGGCGACCTCGAGCACACCCGCCTTGGCCGCCTGCACCGCGTCCCCCGCGCCCGGATTGAGGATGACGACGGTCGGGTCGGCCACGGCGGCGATTTCGATCTCCGACTGGCCCACTCCCACCGTCTCCAACAGCACCACGTCATACCCGATGGCGCCGAGCAGTCGGATGGCCGCGGGAACCGCGGCGGCCAGCCCCCCGATGTGACCGCGGGTCGCCACCGAACGGATCAGGACGTCGGAGTCGTTGATATGCGCGGTCATTCGGATCCGGTCGCCCAGCAGCGCCCCGCCGCTGAACGGCGACGACGGGTCCACGGCCAGCACGGCCACCCGGCTCCCGCGTTCGCGGTAGGCGCCGACCAGCGCACCGACCGTCGTCGACTTGCCCGCGCCCGGCGGCCCGGTGATGCCGATGACGCGGACGTCCACGGCCGTTGCCGGCCCGATGCTCGCCAGCACCTCGTCCCGCTGGTCGCCTTCGACGAGGCTGAGCAGCCGACCCGTCGCGCGCGGAGATCCGTTGCGCGCTCCCGCAATCAGGTCGGCGATCGTCATGTGCGCATTATGGCGCAGCGACCTCGATGACCGTCGCAGAACCCATTCCGCCGCCCGCGCACATCGCCGCGACCGCTATTCCGCCACCGCGGCGGCGCAATTCGTGCACCAGTGTGACCAGCATCCGGGCCCCGGTCGCCGCAACCGGGTGTCCCAGCGAGCAGCCGCTACCGTTGACGTTGACCTTCTCGGGGTCCAGGTCGAGCAGCTTGATGGTGGCCACGCACATCGCCGCGAACGCCTCGTTGATTTCGAACAGGTCCACATCCGAGATCGAAAGCCCGGCCCGTGCAAGCGCTTTCGGTATGGCGTCGACGGGTGCCAAACCGGTGATGGCCGGATCGACGCCGACGGACGCCCAGGACCGCACGGTGGCCAGCGCGGGCAGGCCGAGGGCGTCGCTCGCGATGGTCAGCACGGCCGCACCATCGTTGGCGCCGCAGGCGTTGCCGGCGGTGATCGAGAAGCCCTCGATCTCCGGATGCAGCGGCTTGAGCGCGGCCAGTTTCTCCATGGTGGTGTCGCGGCGCGGGTGCTCGTCGACCGAGAACAGCCCGTGTGGCGTCTCGATCGGGACGACCTCTTCCTTGAAGCGCCCCTCGTCGATCGCGGCGATGGCATTGCGGTGCGACCGCAGCGCCCACGCGTCCATCTCCTCGCGACTCACGCCCGCCTTGACCGCGGCGTTCCAGCCGACGGTGATCGACATGTCCATGTTCGGTGCGTCGGGCCGGTCCGGGTGGGTCGGCGGGAACCAGTCGACCCATTCCCCGTCGACCTGCATCCGCGACCGCGGGGAGGTCGACGCCGAGTTCACGCCGCCGGCGACGACGAGCTGATCCATCCCGGCCCGCACGGTTGCCGCCGCGCTTTGCACCGCCGCCTGGCCGGCCGCGCAGTGCCGGTTGTTGGCAAGGCCCGGCACGTGCGGCAGGCCCGCCGTGATGGCGGCATGGCGGGCGACGACTCCGCCGCCGTAGAGGCCCTCGCCCAGGATCACGTCGTCGACCCGCGCGGTGTCGACATCCCGGGCCGCCTCGCTGACCACGTGGTGGGCGAGATCGAACGCGCTGGTATCGCGCAGCGTCCCCTTGCGGGCGGTGCCGATGGGGGTGCGCAGGGCGGACACGATGACGGCTTCGGGCACGGGTTTCTCCAGTTCGGCGAGCGCAATGCGGACGGAAGCCACCCGCATTTCATGAGAACCATATTCTCATTCTGAGAGTACGAGTTGCAACAATGCTCCGTCAGCCGGTGCGGTCGGACCACCCCGGCGGCAGGTTTTCGGGTGCCGTGTCGATCACCGTCTCGTCGTCGGTCCCGACGTACTCGAACAGGGTGATGTAGGCGAACTCGGGGACTTCGTAGATTGGGTAGGTCGGGCCCTGGTCCCGGTAGTCGCGCATCTCGTCGAGATGTTCGTTCTGGAAGCAGACGGTGCGCTCGCCGTGCATGCGTACCCATTGCGGGAAGAAGATCACGCCGTGGATGCGGCGCTTGGCGGGCAGTACGTTGACGGCCACGCAGGTGCCGGTGGGTTCCGTCCAGGAGACTTTGTAGTTGTCGTCGTCCAGTTGGACCAGGTTCACCCGCTGCCCCTTGACCCAGCGACCACCCACATGTCCGGAATGGATGCGGTAGTCGATGGTGGTGGCGTTCTTGACGTACATCTCGTACTGCCAGCCATTGGCGTAGGTGTAGATGAAGCGGTGTCCGGTGATTCCCGAAAGGTCTTGCGGCGGAACCGGGTTAGCGACGCTGGTCATTGTTGTTCCTCTTGCGGGGTGGGCTGAACAATAAAGCTATCTCGTTGGCGATCCTGCCAGGTCGCTTGACCCATATACCCCCTGTGGGTATGCTCGGGCTGGACGCATTGAACGGTGGGAGGCGACGCAATGACGATGTGGGACGGCGGAAGCGGTTGGGGTTGGTGCGACACATTTGCGCACCTTCCGTGGATGGCGACATTGTGGGCCGTCGCCCTCGTCGGGGTCGCCCTTGCGATCGGCCTGGCGATCGGTCAGCGCAATGATCCGGCAGGCATCGGGGCTCGTCCCAAAGGCGCGGTGGCACCGCGCATTTCCCGAGACGAAACGGACCACGACGAATTCTGGCGCCGGCTGATGTAGCTGCGCGAAGCCACCGGGCCATGACTTGCCTACACTGCTGGTGAGATAGCGGCTCGACACCCGACCCAGGGGGCTTTGGCTGAGCATGACCGGTGACGCGACATTGGCCGAAGGGACGATCGTGGTCCCCGGCGGCAACGTGTGGTTCAAGCGGGTCGGTGGCGGCATGGGTCACCCGCTGCTCGTGGTCCACGGAGGCCCCGGGCTGCCGCACCAATACCTGAGCTCGCTGCAACGGTTGGCCGACGAGCGAGAGGTGATCTTCTGGGACCAGCTCGGCTGCGGGAATTCCGACTGTCCGTCCGACCCGGGACTTTGGACGATGGAGCGGTCGGTCGCCGAGATGGACGCCGTGGTAAGAGGCCTGGGGCTGAGCCGCTTCCATATCTTCGGCAACTCGTGGGGTGGAATGCTGGCGCAACAATATGCACTCGATGTGCCCTCGGGAGCCGCCAGCCTGACCATCTCCAACAGCATCGCGTCGATACCCGAGTTCTCGAACATGGTGGCGCGCTTGAAATCCGAGCTGGACCCGGCAACCCAGTCGGCCATCGACCGTCATGAAGCGGCCGGCACCACCCATGCCGCCGAATACCAGGCCGCCATCCGCACCTGGAATGAAACCTATCTATGCCGCGTGCGGCCCTGGCCCAGGGACCTCGAGGACGCGTTCCGGACCATGGGAGCCGAGATCTTCGAGACGATGTTCGGTCCCAGCGACTTTCACATCGTCGGAACCATCCGGAGCTGGGACGTGTTCGACCGATTACCCGAGATCTCGTTGCCGACCCTCGTCGTCGCCGGCAGGTACGACGAGTGCGTGCCGGAACACGCATGGGAAATCCACAGGCGCATAACGGGTTCGCGGTTCGAGCTGTTCGAGTCGAGCGCTCACATGCCGTTCATCGAGGAGCCCGAGAAGTTCGACCAGGTCATGCGTGACTTCCTGCGGTCGATCGACTCGTCGCGGGCGTAACCTCACTGCGAAAATCCGGTCCGAAATTCGCAGTGTCGTTACGCTCGCGGCTGCGCAATCAGTTCTTGCCGGCGTTCAGCTTGGCGACGATGGACCGGAAGTCGTCGGTGGTGAACGACTGGTGCTCGGCCGAAAGCGCGTAGTCCAGGCTGGCCAGCACCGCGCGCTCCAAGTGAATGTTGAGCACCCGCTTGGTGCTCTCGACCGCCTGCTGGGGCAATTCCAAAATCTTCTTGGCGCAGGCGATTGCCTCGGCGACGGGGTCGGCCGCCACGTGGTTCGCCAGTCCCAGCTCGACGGCGCGCTGCGCGCTGATGCGGGTTCCGGTCAGCGCGTACTCCTTGGCCAGCAGCAGGCTGATGTGCAGCGGCCAGGTCAGCGGCCCGCCGTCGGCTGCCACCAGGCCCACCTGCACGTGCGGGTCGGCGAGGAAGGCGTGCTCGGCGATGTAGACGATGTCGCTCAGCGCGACCAGGCTGCAGCCGAGGCCGACGGCCGGCCCATTGACGGCGGCCACCACGGGAATTCGGCACCGCGCCATGCCGAGTACGATCTCGCGCCCGTCCCGGATGGTCTTGGCGCGCAGGGCGGCGTCCTGGGACAGCTCTTGGAGGTAGGCGAAATCTCCACCGGCCGAAAACGCCTTGCCGCTGCCGGTCAGCACCGCCGCTCTGGCCCCGGGATCGTCGGTCAGCCGCTGCCACAGCCGCGCGAGGCCGACGTGCAGGTTGTCGTTGACCGCGTTGAGGTCGTCCGGGCGGTTCAGCGTGATGATCCGCAACGCCCCGTCGGCGCGGACGTCGATTTCGCTTGGCATGTCGTACATTCAGACTCCCAATCCCAGGATCCGCGAGGCGATGATGTTCTTCTGTATCTGTGACGTTCCGCCCATCACGCTCTGCGCGCGACTGTACAGGTAGGCGCTGAGCAGGTCGGGATCGCGGGTCCCGGCGACCGCCAGCGCGGCGTGCCCCACCGATTGCTCGACCCAGGTCATCAACAGCTTGTCGAGCGATCCCTCCGGGCCGTGCGAGACGCCGTCCAGCTGCTCGGACAGGCGCCGCCGGACGTGATGCGTCAGCATCTCCGACTCGACCGCCGCCCACGCGAGCTCTTCGGGAACCGGACCGTCATTGCGCGCGAACAGGTTTCGGACCAGCTTGCCGTATCGGGCCGCATAACCGAGCGTGGAGGGCTCGCGCTCGTGCCCGACGACGGTCATGGCAACGGCCCAGCCCTCGCCGGGGGCGCCGACCATCCGGTCCGCGGGCACCGTGGCGCCGTCGAAGAACACCTGACCGAATTCGTTGGTGACGCCGTTCATCATTCGCAACGGGCGCTGTTGCACGCCAGGCTGTTTCATATTGAGCACGAACGCCGACAGGCCGCGGTGGCGTTTGGCATCGGGATCCGTGCGGGCCAACAGCAGACACCAGTCCGCGACATCGGAGTAGCTGGTCCAAATCTTGTGCCCGTGCACCACATAGGTGTCGCCCTCGAGGGTGGCGGTAGTGGTCAGCGAGGCCAGATCCGAGCCGGCGCCCGGCTCGCTGAAGCCCTGGCACCACCGCTCGGTGCCGTTGATGATGCCGGGCAGGAAGCGCTTCCGAAGCTCGTCACTGCCGTGCCGCCCGATGCCGAAGACCAGATAGCCCACGCTGGGACGGGGCGGAGCGCCGGCGCGCACCAGCTCCTCGTCGACGATGACGTCGTACACGGGTGCCAAGTCCTGGCCGCCGTAGTCACGGGGCCAGGACAGCCCGAAAAAGCCGTTGTCGTAGAGGGCCCGGTGCCAGTCGGCCATGCGTTCCCAGTACTCGTCGCCGGAGCCGGAATACTCCTTGGCGTGCAACGCAAGCCACGACCGCAGGCGCTCCCGGAAGGCGGCCTCGTCGGGCGAATCACGAAAGTCCAAAGTCGATCTCCTTGAGAGTCACGGGCCACAGTTCGGTCGATGTCAATGCGCGGCGCAGGTAGACGTGGGCGATGCATTCCCAGGTGTTGCCGATGCCGCCGTGCACCTGAACCGCCGTCTCGCAGACGGTGCGCGTCGCGCGCGCGCAGTAGACCTTGGCGATCTGGGCGGCCCTGATCGCCTCGGGCGGCGTGAGCTCGTCCACCGCCCATGCCGCGTGGCGCAGCACGCTCACCGAACCTTCGATCAGCGCCAGGCTTTCGGCCAGCAGGTGTGCGATCGCCTGATAGGACCCAATCGTTTTGCCGTACTGTTCACGGATTTTCGCGTAGTCGCAGGCGACCGCGTGCGCGCCGCGCGCGATCCCGACCAGGTCCGCAGTCGTGGTGACCAGCGCCAGCGCCCGCCACCGCCCGGCCGCGTGGGACGACACCTCACCCAGAGTCGTCGGTGACCCCACCGCGTCGGCCTCGGCACGGGTCAGGTCGGCGCCGGCGAGACCTGCGGCCACGTCGGTGGCCACGACCATGGTGCCGGAGAGCGACAGGGCCCGGCGCGCGCCGCGGGCATCGATCACCCGGCCGTCCACCGCGACGGTCGAATCCCCACTTTCGGCACCCACGTGGCGCGCCAGATCGTCGGCCAGTACCGGCCCCAGGAATGGTGCGTCGACCAAGCGGCGCCCGAATTCCTCGGCGACGACGGCCACTTCGACACCGGAGGCGCCGTCGGAGCGCAGCGACCGCCACCCCGTCGTTTCGATCTGCTTGTCCAGCCGCGCGATTCGGTTCGAGTCGTCGAGATCTTGCACGGCTCCGGGTCCGAGATCGTCGGCCAGCTTGGCGGCGGCGTCGCGAAGCTGCTGCTGTTCAGCTGTCAGACGTACATCCATAAGACTCCTTCAGCACTCGGCGCAGCACCTTGCCCGAGGGCAGCCGCGGAATGTCGTCCACGAACACGATGCGGCTCAGGTGTTTGTAGGACGCTAGCTTCTCGTCCACCCGGGCGGTGAGGTCGGACGGGTCGACGGGCGCGCACGGCGCGACCGCGGCGACGATCGCCTCACCGTTGATGCCGTCGGGAACGCCGAACACCGCGCAGTCCTTGACGGCCGGGTGGCCGTGTAGCACCGTCTCGATCTCGGCGGGCGCGACCTGGAACCCGCGAACTTTGATCATCTCCTTGAGGCGGTCGGTGATCCGCAGCCAACCGGCGGCGTCGAGCCAGCCGACGTCCCCGGTGCGATACCAGCCGTCGCGGATCGCCTCGGCGGTCGCCTCGGCGGGCAGATAGCCGGCCATCAACGACAGCGATCGCGCGTGGATCTCGCCGACCTCTCCCGGGCCGACGGGCTGGCCGGTCTCCAACGAGACCACGCGCACGTCCACCCCCGGCACCGGACGGCCGACCGAGTCGAGTCTCGCCCCCTGCAGCGGATTACACGCGATGACGGGCAATTCCGTGGTGCCGTAGGCGGGCACCCAACCGATGCCGGTCCGCCGGGTCACCGTCTCGGCGACGCTGGGGCTGACGGGCGTTGCCCCCCACATGATGAAGCGAAGCGAGGACAGGTCGTAGGTTTCGAGCCGGGGGTGCGAGGCGATCGCCAACGCGATTGGCGCCACCGCCATTTCGACTGTAATGCGGTCTTCCTCGATCGTCTGCAGCATCCGGTCGATGTCGAATCGCGGATGCAGCCGCATCCGGGCGCCGGTCCGCAGCGCGGTGAGGATGTTGAGCAGGCCGAGGATGTGGGACGGCGGCGTGGCGACCTGAATGCGGTCGCGTCGCGTCAGCTGCAGCGCCGCGCGCCAGTGCCCCACCGCCTCCTGTAACGCCGCGTGCGTGTGGCGCACGGCCTTCGGCAGACCGGTGGTGCCGGAACTGAACGCCAGCACCGCGTCGACGCTGGGCGGCGGCGCGCCCGATGTCGGCTCGCCCGAGTTGATCGGTTCGTCCAGGTGCAGCATCGGCATCAGGCCGCCCAGCACCGGATGGTCCCCGACGGCATGTGCCGGGCCAGTGATGGCAAGCGCATGGTCCACCTCGTCGCGCTTCCATGCGGGGCTGATGAGGACCGCGGTGGCCCCCAGCCGCCAGATCGCGAGCAGGGCGGCCACAAACTCGGGCCGATTCGACGCCATGACCGCCACCCGCTGACATGCGATGACGCCCCGTTTCGTCAAGGTCGCGGCCAGCCCGTCGGCCAACGCGTCGAGCTGCGGCGGGCTGAACCGCCGTTCCTCGAACACGAGCGCTGCCGGCTCGGTCACGTCGCGTTCCTTCCAGCAGTCCGACGGCTTGAGAAGACCCTATCGCTCTGTGAGAATAGTATTCTCTATACTGAAGAATGCAAATATGGGAGGGGCGGTCATGGCGACGGTCACCACGATCATCGAGGAGACTCCACGGGTGACAGATCCCGCATCCGATACCGGCGCCAAGGTCGGCACGGTGACGATTCACCTCGACCGCAAGAAGGCGACGGTCCCTCTGGTGCCCGGCGAGACGCTGCTGGAAAGCGCGCGGCGAGCCGGCCTGGAACCGCCGTTCAGTTGCGAGGCGGGCAATTGCGGCACGTGCATGGCCAGGCTCGAGGAGGGCCACGCGACCATGCGGGTCAACGATGCTCTCGACGACGACGAGATTGCCGACGGCTACATTCTGACCTGCCAGGGCGTGCCCGACACGGATTCCGTCACGGTGCGCTACGAGTAGCCACAGAGAGGCGGCGTAATGGCCAAGGGAATCATGTACGTCGAAAGCCGGCCGAGCTCGCCAGAGCGCGAGCAGGAGTACAACACCTGGTACGACGAAGTGCATCTGCCCGAACTCATGGCGCTCGACGGCATCGTCTCGGCACGCCGGTTTCGTCCGGTCGATGGGAACGGCCCATACGTCGCGATCTATGAAATCGAAGGCGACGACCTTCAAGCCGTGTTGGACAACATGATCGCCAACGCCAGCCAGCTGCACATGTCCGATGCCCTGCAGTTGGATCCCGCGCCCGTCCCGCGACTGCTGGAGACGACCGCCGAGTGCCACGGCTAGAGGGACCGATCGTATGAATGTCGATGACCTGATCCTGGTGAGCATCGACGACCACGTCGTCGAGCCGCCGGACATGTTCCTGCGCCATGTGCCCGCCAAATACAAGGACGAGGCGCCGATCGTCATGGTCGACGAAAAGGGCGTTGACCAGTGGATGTACCAGGGCAGGCCGCAGGGCGTGAGCGGGCTGAACGCCGTGGTGTCGTGGCCGGCCGAGGAATGGGGCCGCGACCCGGCCGGTTTCGCCGAAATGCGACCGGGCGTCTACGACGTTCACGAACGCGTCCGGGACATGAACCGCAACGGCATCCTCGCGTCGATGTGTTTCCCGACCTTCACCGGGTTCTCCGCCCGGCACCTCAACATGACGCGCGAGGACGTCACCCTGGTGATGGTGTCGGCCTACAACGACTGGCACATCGACGAGTGGGCCGGCTCCTACCCCGACCGGTTCATCCCGATCGCAATCCTGCCGACCTGGACCCCCGACGGCATGTGCGCCGAGATCCGCCGCGTCGCCGCCAAGGGCTGCCGGGCGGTCACGATGCCGGAACTGCCGCATCTGGAAGGGCTTCCGAGCTATCACGACGACGATTACTGGGGGCCGGTGTTCCGGACGCTGTCCGAGGAAAACGTGGTGATGTGCCTGCACATCGGCACCGGGTTCGGCGCGATCAGCATGGCCCCCGACGCGCCGATCGACAACATGATCATCCTGGCCACCCAGGTCTCGGCGATGTGCGCGCAGGATCTGTTGTGGGGCCCCGCGATGCGCAACTACCCCGAGCTGAAGTTCGCGTTCTCCGAAGGTGGCATCGGTTGGATTCCCTTCTATTTGGACCGCAGCGACCGCCACTACACCAACCAGAAGTGGCTGCGCCGCGACTTCGGCGACAAGCTGCCCAGTGACGTGTTCCGCGAACACTCGCTGGCCTGCTACGTCACCGACAAGACGTCGCTGAAACTGCGCCACGAGATAGGCATCGACATCATCGCGTGGGAGTGCGACTACCCGCACTCGGACTGCTTCTGGCCCGACGCGCCCGAGCAGGTGCTGGCCGAGCTGAACGCCGCCGGCGCCGACCACTCCGACATCAACAAGATCACCTGGGGCAACGCCTGCCGGTTCTTCAGCTGGGACCCGTTCGCCCGCACCCCCCGCGATCAGGCGACGGTTAAAGCCCTGCGCGCCAAGGCTTCCGACGTCGACGTGTCCATCCGGTCGCGTGCCGAGTGGGCCCGGCTCTACGCGGAGAAACAGCTCGCGTCGCGGTAGCGTTCGAGGGTCAGGGTACGGCCCGCTCCCCCAGCCCGGCCAGCGCGGGGCCCAGCTCCTCGAGTTGATCGACGGCGGCATTGAATTCGGCGCCGACCGGTGGCAGCAACGTGACGTGGTCTGCTCCGGCGGCCAAGTGTTCGCGGATGCTGCGCCCGATGCTCGCCGGATGGCCATGAGCGACAGCGGAATTGACCAGGCGGTCGCTGACTTCGTCGATGTCGCGCGACGAGTAGCCCAGCCCCGCCAGCCGGGACGCATAGGACGGCACGGCGAGGCTCGCCGACACCGACTCGCGGGCGGCCTGGATGTCGCGGACCACCGACAGGCCGACCACCAAGAGCTTGTCCGGTCCGAGCGCGCTGCGCGCCTGGGCGGTGAACTCGTGCGGTAGCCCGGCCGGCAGCGCCCCGTCGGCGAGATCCCTTGCCAGCGCCAGCATCTTCGGCCCGTTCGCGGCGACGATGCGGGCGTAGGGCGCGTCGGGCGCGGGCGGCCACGTCGGGGCGTTCATCCCTTCCAGGTAGTCACGCATCGTGCTGAGTGGGCGCCCGAATTCCCGGCCGACGCTCGCCGCCTGCTCCGGGTATCCGATCCCGATGCCCAGCACGAGCCGGCCCGGATACGCCTGCGCCAGTTGGGCGGCCGCGGCGTGCATGGTCTGCGCGGGCCGCGCCCAGATGTTGGCGATGCAGGTGCCGAACACCATGCGCTCGGTGTCGGCCAGGAGCACGCCGAGTTGCACCAGGGCGTCCTTGCCGATCACCTCGTTGGTCCACACGGCGCCGTATCCGGCCCGCTCCAGTCTGTGCGCGGTCTCGCGTAGGGCGTCGGCGGACGGTGTGTCGGTGAACGAGACGGGCAGGCATACGCCCACCGGCCCCAGCGCCTTTCGAGTCGCGTCGACGACCGCGTCAGCCACGGTGTCGCTCACTGTCCGAAGTAGTGGCCGGCATCGAGATCCTCCAGCAGCCCCGGCCCCTCGGGCTTCCAGTCCAGCACCTTGCGGGTCAGGGCATTCGACGTCGGATTGTCCAGCGTGGCAAAGAGCGCAAGGAAGCCGAAATGACCGGCTTCTTCCGCTGGGATGCTGAGCGTCGGCACCTCGAGGTGGCGGCCGATCACGGCGGCGATGTCGCGGAATGGCACGCCCTCGTCGGCCACGCCGTGCAAACGCGTTCCGGCAGGGGCCTTTTCGAGCGCCAGCCGGTACAGGTGCGCGGCGTCCAGGGTGTGGACCCCGGGCCAGCGGTTCGCGCCGTCACCGATGTACGCGGACTTTCCGGTCTCGCGGGCGGTGCCGATGAGGTGGTGCGCGAAGCCGTGGTGGTCGAGATCGCTGTGCACCAACGGCGAGAGCCGGATCACGGAGGAGCGCACCCCGCGGTCGGCCAGCGCGATCACCGCGTTCTCGGAGTCGACGCGCGGTCCACCGGGGAGCGTGTCCTGTTCGGTGGCCGGACCGCCCTGCCCCAGCAGCGACAGGAGCAGGGTGCCCGAGGTACTGACGAAGGGGCGGTCGGACCCGACGAGCACCTCGCCAATCGCCTGCACGGCGCGCAGGTCGGTGTCGGCGGCGCCCGCGAAATCGTCGAAGTCGTGTTTGAAGGCCAGGTGGATGACACCGTCCGCCGCCGCCGCGGCGGACCGTAGACCGTCGAGGTCGTCGAGGTCGCCCCGGTGCACCCGCACACCTTTCGCCTCGAGCGCCGCGGCGGACTCGTCGGAGCGGGCAAGCCCGCTGACCTCGTGTCCCGCCTGGATGAGTTCGTCGACGACGGCCGAACCGATGTGTCCGCTCGCGCCCGTCACAAAGACCCGCATGGATGATCCTTTCGTTGCACCGTATTCGCGACTTCCAGTCAATGGGCGTCCCGCCCCGGATGTCCAAGACCTGTTTCATATGGCGCGATACCGAATTGGCATCGCCGCATTTGAGCGCTCTTTTGGCACGACCCGAGTCCGAGCAGCCGCGATACACTGCGCGCATGACCGATTCGGCATCGCCGGTTATCGACCTCGACCTGCGACTCGTCGGGTATTTCGTCGCGGTCGCCGAACACCGCCACTTCGGCCGGGCCGCGAGTGCGCTGCGCGTCGCCCAGCCGTCGTTGAGCCGCCAGATCCGCCGACTCGAGCAACAGTTGGGGGTTCGACTGCTGGATCGCACGCCGCAAGGCACCCGCCTCACCGAGGCCGGCGAGGTGTTTTTGCCCCGCGCAAGGGCGCTGCTGCGTTCCGCCGCGCAGGCCGCCGCCCAGGCCCGGGCCGCCGGGCAGCCCAGCCGCATCGCGATCGGCTACACGACGGGGATGATCGTCACCCCCGCGGTGCGCGAGCTGCGCCGCGAGCATCCGGACGCCGAAGTGCAAGTGTCACACCTGGATTGGGGCCAGGCCCTCGACGCTCTGCTCGGGCACCGGGTGGACGCGGTGGTGACCCGGCTACCGTTTCCGACCGACGGCCTGCACGTGACCATCCTCTACGACGAGCCCCGGATGCTGGCCGTGTCCGTCGACCACCGCCTGGCCGGTCGGGATTTCGTGACCCTCGACGACATCGCCGACGAACCGATGCCGCGGATCCGGGACTCCGACCCTGCGTGGAGTGCCTTCTGGCGCATCGATCCCCGCCCGGATGGGCGCCGGGCACCCGACGGACCGTTCATCGACGCGCTCGAGGACAAGTTCGAAGTCATCGCCTCCGGGCAGGCGGTAGCCATCACGGCCGGCTTCCGCGGCAGCGCGCTGCGGCCTGACATCACCACTGTCCCACTGAAGGGCGTCGAGCCCTGCCACGTCGTTCTGGCGACGCGCGCCGGCGACCGCGGCCGTCTCGTTTCGGCCTTTCGTAAACTCGCCGAGGCCCACCTCACCGGGCCGCCCGCGTCAGCCCTCGGCTAGTTCCGGCGGCGGCCGATAGTCGGGCTCGTAGCCCGACACGTGGATGGGGCTGCCGACGAGGCGGAAATCACCCGCCGTCACAACCACTTCCGGCGTCGCCTTGAGCGCTTCGGGCAACGTCCTGACGGCCGCGGCAGGGACGCCGAGGGGACGCAGCCGCCGTTCCCACCCGGCGGCCGTGTCGGTCGCCAGCATCGCCGTCACGACGGCGAGCACCTCGTCGCGGCGGGCGACGCGCTCGGCCATGGTTTCGAATCCCCCGATGCCCGCCTCGGCGGCGAACGACTTCCAAAAGCCGTCGTGCGTGATGAACAGCGCCAAATGTCCGTCCGCGGTTGGAAAGAGCTGAGCCGGAACGTAGTACGAGTGGGCGCCATGGGGGCGCCGCTGCGGCTCGACGCCGTTGTTGAGGTAGGCCGAGGCGTGGTAGTTGAGCTGCGAGAGCATCACGTCGCGCAGTGATACGTCGACCTGCCCACCGGTTCCGGAGACGATTTTGGCCAAAAGCCCCAGTGCGGCACACATTCCGGTGGAGTTGTCGGCCGACGAGTAGCCGGGTAGCGTCGGCGGGCCGTCCGGGTCGCCGGTCAGGGCGGCGGTGCCGACGCCGGCCTGAACCACATAATCAAAGGCCGGATCGTCGCCGCCGTATAGGCCGAATCCGGTGATCGCGACGCAGACGATGCGCTCGTTGTGCCGTCGTAGCTCGTCGTAGGTGAGGCCCAGCCGCCGGATGGCCGACGGCTTGAGGTTCACCAGCAGCGCGTGCGATTCGGCGACCAGCTCGCCCAGCTTTTGCTGTCCCGCTTCGGAATTCAGGTCCAGCGTGACGCTGGACTTGTTGCGGTTGAGGCTGGCGAAGTAGCTGGCGCCGACCCCGCGGGAGATCTCCCCGCCGCGGGGCTCGATCTTGGTGACCTCGGCGCCGAGGTCGGCCAGCAGCATGGTCGCGTACGGACCGGCCAGCATGGTGCCGACCTCGAGGATGCGTATTCCCGCCAGCGGGCCCGCGTCGGTCGTCAACGCAACTCCGCTGCGAGCGAGGCGATCATGTCGCGGGTGCGGCGCTTGGAGGCGACGAGCTCGTCCCGGTTGTCGCCGATCGGCAGGAGCCGCACCGAAAGGTCGGTCACGCCGGCGTCGGCGAATCGGCGCATCCGGGCCAGGATGGCGTGTTCGTCGCCGGCCGCACACAGGTCACCGACATCGCGGGCGTCGCCGCGGTCGAGCAGGCGCTGGTAGTTGGGCGACACCTCGGCCTCGCCCAGGATGCGGTTGGCCCGCTCCTTGGCCTCGTCGACTTGTGCAGGCGCGCAAAGGCATACCGGGATGCCCGCGACGATCCGCGGCGCGGGCCGACCGGCGTCCGCGGCGGCCTTGGTGATCTTCGGGGCGATGTGGTCGCCGATGGCGCGCTCGTCGGCCATCCACAGCACGGTGCCGTCGGCGAGTTCGCCGGCGATCTGCAGCATCACCGGCCCCAGCGCGGCGACCAGCACCGGCATCGGGGTGTCGGCCCCGATCGCCAGCGGGTTGTGCACCGTGAACGAATCGTTCTCGACGTCGACCGGCCCGGGTCCGGCGATGGCGGCGTTGAGCACCTGCAGGTAGTCGCGCGTGTAGGCGGCGGGCTTCTCGTACGGCAAGCCGAGCATGTCCCGGATGATCCAGTGGTGCGACGGGCCGACGCCCAACGCCAGCCGCCCCCCGGCCACCGCGTGCGTCGAGAGTGCCTGGCGGGCAAGGGCGATGGGATGCTGGGCCTGCAGCGGCACCACCGCGGTGCCGAGTTCGATGCGCGAGCTGTGCGCGGCCATCAACGACACCATGGCCAGGCAGTCGAAGTCGTTGGGCACCTGCGGCATCCACGCGGTGTCCAGCCCCGCGGATTCGGCCCATTCGATATCGGAGACGAGCTTTTCCACCTTGCGGGCCATGTCGCCACGCTCGGCGCCGATCATCACTCCGACGCGCACTGTGTTTCCTTTGCTTCGGGGTCCGGGGTGCCGGTCAGCGCGCGGATGTCGCGCACCAGAACGTCGAGCGGTGTCCCGGTGGGGAATACCGCCGCGGCGCCGGCGGAGAGCAGCTTGGGGACGTCGGCGTGCGGGATGGTTCCCCCGACGACAACGGCGATGTCCGCGGCGTCGGCGGCGCGCAACGCCTCGACGGTCCGCGCGGTGAGCGCCAGATGCGCGCCCGACAGGATGCTCAGGCCCACGACCGCGACGTCTTCCTGGACGGCGATCGACGCGATGTCTTCGATGCGCTGGCGGATGCCGGTGTAGATGACCTCGAAGCCCGCGTCGCGCAGGGTGCGCGCGACGATCTTCGCGCCGCGGTCGTGTCCGTCCAGGCCGGGTTTGGCCACCAGAATTCTTACCGCCACCTAGAACACCACCGGCTGCTGGAACTCGCCCCACACCGCTTTGAGCGCCGAGACCATTTCCCCGACCGTGCAATAGGCGTTGGCGCAGTCGATCAGCTTGTGCATCAGGTTGTCGTCCCCTTCGGCGGCACGGGACAGCGCTGCGAGGCTGGATTCGACTGCGGCCGAATCCCTTTCGGCTTTGACCTTGGATAACCGTTTGAGCTGCAAATCGCGCCCTTCGGCGTCGAGCTCGTAGGTGACGACGTCGGGTTCCGGCTCTTCGGTGACGAACCGGTTCACCCCCACGACCGGTCGGGTGCCGGCTTCGACTTCCTGATGCATCTTGAACGCCTCGTCGGCGATCAGGCCCTGCAGGTAACCGTCCTCGATCGCCTGGACCATGCCGCCGTGCCGCTCGAGGTCGGACATGATCTCGATGATGCGGGCCTCGGTCGCATCGGTCAGGGCCTCCACGAAGTAGGACCCCCCCAGCGGGTCGGCGACGCTGGCCACCCCGGTCTCGTGGGCGAGGATCTGCTGGGTGCGCAGCGCCAGTGTCGTGGTTTCCTCGGTGGGCAGGGCGAACGGCTCGTCCCAGGCCGCCGTGAACATCGACTGCACACCGCCCAGCACCGCGGCCATCGCCTCGTAGGCCACCCGGACGATGTTGTTGTGCGCCTGCGGCGCGTACAGCGACGCGCCACCGCAGACGCAGCCGAACCGGAACATCGCCGCCTTGTCCGTCGTCGCGCCGTAGCGCTCCCGCACGATGGTCGCCCAACGGCGCCGCCCCGCACGGTATTTGGCGATCTCCTCGAAGAAGTCGCCGTGGGTGTAGAAGAAGAACGAAATCTGCGGCGCGAACTGGTCGATCGTCATGCGGCCGCGCTGCACCACGGTGTCGCAATAGGTCACCCCATCGGCCAGGGTGAACGCCATCTCCTGCACCGCGTTGGCCCCGGCATCGCGGAAATGCGCGCCGGCCACCGAGATCGCGTTGAACCTCGGAACCTCGGCCGCGCAGAACTCGATGGTGTCCGCGATCAACCGCAGCGACGGCTCCGGCGGCCAGATCCAGGTTCCGCGCGAGGCGTACTCCTTGAGGATGTCGTTCTGGATGGTCCCGGTGAGCTTCGCCCGGGGTATCCCCTTTTTCTCGGCGGCGGCGACGTAGAACGCCAGCAGGATGGCGGCCGTCCCGTTGATCGTCATGCTGGTGCTGAGCTTGTCCAGCGGGATGCCGTCGAACAGGATCTCGAAGTCGGCCAGGGTGTCGACCGCGACGCCGACGCGGCCGACCTCCTCGCCGAATTCGGGGTCGTCGGAGTCGTAGCCACACTGGGTGGGCAGGTCCAGGGCCACCGACAGGCCGGTCCCGCCCTGCTCGAGCAGGTAGCGGTAACGGCGGTTGGATTCCTCGGCGGTGCCGAATCCCGAGTACTGGCGGAAGGTCCAGAGCTTGCCGCGGTAGCCGGACGCGAAGTTGCCGCGGGTGAAGGGGAACTCCCCCGGCTGCGACGGCGCCGCGGTTACGTCCGCCGGCCCATAGACGGGCTGCAGCGGAATACCAGACGGAGTGTGGGCCGTATTATCCATCAGTGAATAACGTACTTGCAAAAAAAGAGAATGCCAATACCACCGGGTTGAGCAGGTAAAACGGTGGTGTCGCGACGCTACGCGCGGCAGAGAATCTCGCCGTGCGGCATCGACAACCAGCCATCCGGGGCCGCGGCCCAGGCCCGCCACGCCGCGGAGATCTGCTCGAGCTGTGCCGCGGTGGCCAGCCCCGACGTCAGCAGGTCCCGCCCCACATCGGAGTGCAGGATTCGGTCGGCCCACATCCCGCCCCACCACTCGCGGGTGTCGGGCGTCGCGTAGCACCAGACGCTGCCCGTCGGGGTGACGTCGTCGAAGCCGGCCTGAAGCGCCCACGACAGCAACCGTCGGCCGGCATCGGGTTCGCTGCCGTTGGCACGGTGCGCCTTGCGATAGAGGTCGAGCCACAGATCCAGCTCGGGAAGCTGCGGGAACCAGATGAAGCCGGCGTAGTCGGCGTCGCGCGCCGCGACGATGCCGCCCGGCCGGCACACCCGCCGCATCTCGCGCAGCGCCCGCACCGGATCGGCGACGTGCTGCAGCACCTGATGGGCATGGACCACGTCGAACGCGTCGTCGGGAAAGTCGAGGCTGTGCACGTCGGCGGTCGCGAACATGACGTTCGACAGGTCGCGCCCTTCGATTTCGGCGCGGGCCACATCCAGGACGTCGGCGACCTGATCGACGGCCGTCACCGCCGCGGGGGCGACCCTCTCGGCGAGGTCGGCGGTGATGGTCCCCGGGCCGCATCCGATGTCCAGCACGGTCAACCCCGGCCTCAGGTGGGGCAGGAGGTAGGCGGCGGAGTCTTCCGCGGTGCGTCGCCGATGGCTGCGTAGCACCGACTCGTGATGTCCGTGCGTGTAGCGGGCCCGGTGGTCGTCGTCCATAGTAAGAGCCTAGCGGTGTGACTCACAATATGATATTGCCGTCTCAGTATGCGAGACAGTTAGTCGACGGGGACGTTGAGGATCGGCCGGTCGACCGCGGCGCCCGGACCGTCGAAGTGCCACCACTCCCCGGAGTAAGGGGCCAGCCCGCCGTACTGCATGGCGTCCCGCAACCGCGCCCGGTTCGCCTGCTCGTCTGCCGTGACGCCCTGGGTCGCGTAAGCCGTTGCGCGCGAGGAGAAGTCGTCGAAATCGGTGCCCATGTCCGCCAGACACAAACCGTCGACCTGCCGCTCGGCCGGGCACTGCTGCTGCACGCTGGTGAACGTCACGTCGACCGAAAGCCCGGACTCGTGGCTGTGCGCATACGCGCCCGGGCGCGCCACCCACGCCGGGTTGGGCACGGCGTTGAACAGCTTGACCTGCACATCGTGCGGCCGGTAGCAGTCCCAGAACACCAACACATGGCCTTGCGGGCGCAGCGCCGTCGCGGCCGTCGCCAGCCCCGGGGCCATGGACTGGTGCACCAGGCACCGGGCGTCGGACGGATACAACTGCGTGTGGGTGAAATTGTTCGTGGTCGCGTAGCGCAGATCGATGATGGCGTCGGGGACCACGCTGCGGACGTCGACGAACCCGGCCGCGCGCGCAGCGTCGCTGACCGGGGGCACATCGGGACTGGCCTGCGCGGGCGCGGCACCGGCGACCAAAGCAAGGGCTACCCAGAGCACAACCGTCAGACGCATTTGCTCATTCTCGCGGCTTACCCGCTCGCATCACCCTCAATTCGCGGCGATGTCGCCGTCGACGTAGCGCTGCAGGTTGGGCGCCATCGCGGCCACCACCTCGTCCTCGGCCATCGAGGCGATCGGCTCGATCTTCCAGACGTAGCGCAACAACGCGAACCCGATCAGCTGGCTGGCGATCAGGCCGCTGCGGCGCAGCCGCTCGTCCTCGTCGTCCCCTAGAGTGGATCCGCCGATCAGGCCGCCCTCCACGATCAGCCGCAGCTTTTCGCGGGTCTTGGCCTCGTGGGCGGCGGTCAGCACCACCGCGCGCAGTGCGGCGCCGACGTCCTCGTCGGCCCAGATGTCGAGCACGTTGCGGATCAGTCGCTCGCCCAGTTCGGACTTGGGCGTGGCCCACGTCGCGGTGACCGAATCGAGCCACTTCTGCGGCGGTGTGGTGGCGGCTTCGAGCAGCCCCTCCTTGGAACCGAAGTAGTGGTAGATCAGCGCGGGATCGACGTCCGCCGCGCGGGCGACAGCCCGAATTGCCGTGCCGGCCCAGCCGTGTTCGGCGAATTCGTCGCGGGCCGCGCCGACGATGCGCGCGGCCAGCACGCCGCGCTCGTCACGCGGGCCCGGGGTAATCGACCGTTTTGCCACGGTCTCACCATACCGTGAAATTTCATCTTGCGTTGAGACTAGTTTCAACGTAGCGTGAAACTATGAGAACGACGCTGAACGGCCCCCAGACCACCGGCCGGCAATACCGCAACCTCAGCGAGCCGCGACACGCGAAGCGCAGCGACATCAACACCGCCATCGCCATGCGCGACGGCA
Organism: Mycobacterium sp. E2327; assembly: GCF_001672675.1. Taxonomy (NCBI): domain Bacteria; kingdom Bacillati; phylum Actinomycetota; class Actinomycetes; order Mycobacteriales; family Mycobacteriaceae; genus Mycobacterium; species Mycobacterium sp. E2327. The sequence continues at coordinate 20,285 of NZ_LZKE01000142.1, read as the reverse complement.
CCAGGCTGTTGGCCGATGTTCATCGGCCCGCGTCCGACGGCCGGTTCCCGGCGCTGCTCGCCGCCTCGCCCTATCCGCGGCAGGTGCAGGACCTGGGCGCCCCGGCCGGTTTCATCGAGGCCGGCGTGACGGACTTCTGGGTGCCACGCGGCTACGCGCACGTCATCGCCAACTTGCGCGGCACCTGCGGTTCGGAGGGCACCTTCGGCTTGTTCGACGCTCAGGAGCGCCGGGACATGCACGATCTCGTCGAGTGGGTCGCAGCCCAACCATGGTGCGACGGGAACGTCGGCATGATCGGCATCAGCTACTTCGCGATGACCCAGCTCGAGGCGGCCGTCGAGCGGCCGCCCCACCTCAAGGCGATCTTCCCGCTGGCCGTGACCGCGGACCTTTACGACGGCGCGAACCACCACGGCCTGCTCAGTTCGTCGTTTGTCACACCGTTCCTCGCCATGACCGGCCTGACCGCCGAACGCAGCGACAGGCTCTGGCGCAGCAAGCCGGTCGGCCTGGCAAGGCGCGTGCTGAAAAGCCCACGCGTGCACAAGAAGTTCGAGACCGCCAACGGCGAGGCGGCAGTGACCATGCTGCGCCGGGTTCTTCGCCTGCCACACAACCCGCACCCGTGGGACGAGCTGTGGCAAGAGGCCGTCCTCAAGCACCCGACCCGCGACGAGTGGTGGGAGGAACGAAACCTGTTGCCGCTGCTGAAGGAAATCGACATCCCGGTCTACCTCGGGTGCGACTGGGAGAACGTGCCGCTGCACCTTCCCTCGACCTTCACCACGTGGAAAGGATTGTCGGACAACGCTTGTGTGCGGATGGGCATGCTGGGCAAATTCGGGCTGACCTGGCCGTGGGAGAGCATGCACATTGAGGCGCTGGCCTGGTACGACCACTGGCTGAAGGGTCACGACACCGGGATCACCGACGGGCCACCGATCCGGTACTTCCTGCCCGGCGCCGACGAGTGGCGCACCGCGGACTCATGGCCGCCGTCGCAGGCACCGCATCGCGAACTCGCCCTGCGCACCGACGGCAGGCTGAGCGAGGACGAGGGCGAGCCGGGCGGTCGTGAATTCATGGTGCTGGGCCCGGGCCTTGGCCGCGTCAAACCCAGCGAAATCGATCCGCCGTCGGCGCTGACCTGGACGAGCGGACCGCTCGGCACGGACCTCGACGTGGTCGGCGACATCGAGTTGCGGCTGGTCGCCTCGGCGACGGCGATCGATACCGCGTGGATGGCGACGCTGCAGGACGTGGCGCCCGACGGCGAGGCCACCGATGTGACGGCGGGCTGGCTACGCGCCAGCATGCGCGAGGTCGACGAGGCGGCCAGCCGCCCCGGCGCGCCCGCGTTGCCGTGCCGCACCGCGCGGGGCGTGCCGCTGGGCGAGGACGTCGAGTATCGAATCCCGTTGGTCCCCAACGCCCGACGGTTCAGGGCCGGCCACCGCGTTCGCCTGATTCTCACCAGCGATGACCAGGACCCGTCGGCGCCCGTGATCATGAACTTCCGCCACGCCGGCGTCGGGACCAGCAGCCTGAACACCGTTCGCTCGTCGTCGCGGCTGCTGATCCCGGTGCTCGGCTGACCATTGATGAACCGCGCTGAGTGATCTATCGTCCCGAGTAGCCGATCGGCTAGTCTGTGGCCGGCGGCTCGAAGGAGCGAAGACAATGGCCGGTCTCGGCGTGGGCGTCATGCACAACACCATCAATTCGCGCTTCGGCCCAAAACCCTTGATCCACGCCGACTACCTGACCGGGCTGGCCTGCGGCGCAGATTCCTTTTGGGTGGCCGACCATCTCAATTCGGTGCTGCCGCCGTCGATGTGGACTCCCAAGCACGTGGGCGCGGCGAAGATCATCCCCAAGATGGATGCGCACCTCGAGCCGTGGACGATGCTCGGCTACCTGGCCGGCCGCAACCGGCTCGGCCGGATGCGCCTGGGGGTGGCCGTGACCGACACCGGCAGACGCAACCCGGCCGTCACCGCGCAGGCCGCCGCGTCGCTGCACCTGCTCACGCGGGGCCGGTCGGTGCTCGGCATCGGAACCGGCGAGCGGGAAAGCAACGCGCCCTACGGCGTCGACTGGTCCAAGCCGGTGGCGCGCTTCGAGGAGGCGGTGGCCACCATCCGCGCGCTGTGGAACTCCAACGGCGAGTTGGTCACCCGCGACTCGCCGTTCTTCCCTTTGCACAAGGCCACATTCGCGCTGCCGCCGTACAAGGGCAAGTGGCCGCAGATCTGGATCGCGGCACACGGGCCGCGCATGATGCGCGCCACCGGGCGATACGCCGACGGGTGGTTCCCCGGGACGACCCGCGCGACCGAGTACGGCGAGCAACTCGAGATCGTGCGCACGGCGGCCTCGGATGCCGGCCGCGACCCGATGGCCATCACCCCCGCACTGATCCGGTTCATCGTCACCGGCCGGTCCCGCGAGGAGGTCGACGAGGTCGTCGACAGCGACATCGCGCGGGTGTTCACGCTGAACTGTCCGGCCAAAGACTGGGCCCGCCACGGCGCGGAACATCCGATGGGGAACGACTTCACCGGAGTGCAGGACCTCATCCCGCAAACCATCGACGAGCAAACGGCACTTGCCTACGCGGCCAAGGCGCCGCGATCGCTGGTGCGAGAGTTGTTCGCGGTGGGCACCCCCGACGAGGTAATCGAGCAGATCGCGGACTTCCGTGACAACGGGCTGCGGTACCTCGTCGTCGGCAACGCCGGTGCCATCCAGCCGAGTCTGCGCAAGAGCGCATCCACGACCGCTCCCTACGTCAAGGTCGTGCGCGGCCTGCGAAAACTGTGAGGCGGTTTGCGATGCCGATGATCGATCTGACGTTCGTGCGTGGCTCGGTGGACAACGACGCATTGGGCCGGCTGGCCGACGAGCTGGTGACCGCGCTGCTGCGCGCCGAACGCGCCCCGGACACACCGTTTCTGCGGGACAACACGTTGGTGTACCTACACGCGATGGAAGCCGACCAGCTATCGGTTGGCGGCCGCGGCCCGGGAGCGCCCCGATTCCGGGTCGACCTCACGGTGTTCGAAGGAGCGCTGGATCAGCACCGCAAGGAACAGCTCGCCGCCGACGTGCACGACGCGGTGTGCGCCGCGGCGGGAATCGAGCCGCAGGGCCCGCGGGCGTTTCACGTGTGGACGCTGATCCATGAGATCCCCGAGGGCAATTGGGCCGGCGGCGGCAAGATCATCTACTACCAACAGGTGAAAGGCCTTGTGGCCGAGGACTTGCCCGACGATCGCCTGGCCTGAACGCCCGCCCAGCCCGCCGGACCGCCCTATGCTGGCGTGCGAGGGAGGGACCGATGGCGTACGTGCTGGCGCAGCCGCAGGTCTTGGCGACCGCGGCGGCCGACGTGGCAGCGATTCGAACAATGCTCGACGGCGCCGCGGCAGCCGTCGCGGGCAGGACGACCGGCGTGGCGGCGGCCGCCGCCGACGAGGTGTCCGAGGCGGTTGCGGGCCTGTTCAACGCGTACGGCCAGGAGTGGCAGGCGCTGATCGGGCGCGCCGCGGCGGTTCACGGTGCGTTCGCCGAGACGCTGACCGCGGCCGGCAACGCCTATGCCAACGCCGAGGCCGTCAGCGCGGCGCCGCTGGCCGACCCGCCCGTCACTTTCGTCCTGGGCGGCAGCGGAATGCCCTTCCCTCCCGCAACCTTCGTGAATAACGTCGTGAGCAAGTACGTGGCGCCCAATTTCCCCGTCGGCCTGGTCCAAGCCCTGTTCATGCCCGCGGGCGAATATCCGGACAGCGGCATCAAGGACTTGATGCAAAACATATCGATCGCGCGGGGCGTCACGGCCCTGAACAATGCGATCCAACAACAACTCGCCGCCGGAAACACCGTCAACGTTCTCGGCTATTCGCAGGGCGCCAACATCGCCGCGCTGGAAATGCAGTTGCTGGACCCTGCGGGCACGCCGAGCAATTTACCAATAAACTTTGTGCTGCTTGGTAATTCGATGAACCCCAACGGGGGCTGGGACGCGCGCTTCCCGGGTTTGAGTCTGCCGACGTTGGGCTTTTCGACCCTCGGCCCAATGCCGACCAACGACTTCGTGACCAAGGTTTACACCCTTGAATACGACGGCTGGGCCGATTTTCCGCAATACCCGATCGACATCTTCGCCGACTTGAATGCGGTGGTGGGAATGGTGACCGTGCACGGGGGCTACGAAAATCTCACGCCGACGCAGATCAATTCGGCGGTCGTCCAGCCGACGCAGGGACCGACGACGACCACCTTCTACATGATTCCGACCCAGAACCTGCCGCTGCTGGACCCGGTGCGGCACATCGCCTATGTCGGCAACCCGATCGCCGATCTGGTCCAGCCGGTGCTGAGACCCCTGGTCAACTGGGGCTATGGCGATCCGAATTATGGCTGGTCCACCGGGCCGGCCAACGTGACGACCCCGTTCGGATTCTTGCCGCCGCTCAGCGACACCGCGGCCCTGGGGCCCGCCCTGGTCAGCGGGATCCACCAGGGCATCGGCGCCGCGATCGGCGACCTTAACGTCGAATTACCCCCGCAGCTCCCGTCGCTGCAGGACATCTCGCAGGCGCTGACGTCGTTCTCGTCATCGCCCGGCACACTGTCCCTGCCCAGCGGGCCGCCCACACCAAGCGACCTGATCTTGAGCCTGGAGTCGGCGAACACCCAGATCGTCGGCACGGCGACGACCGCGTTCTCGACGGCCTACTCGACGCTGCTTCCGACGGCGGACATCACCACCGCGGTCCTGGTCTCGTTGCCGTCCTATGACCTGAACCTGTTCCTCAACGGGGTGACCCAAATGGTCAACGGTCAGCCCCTGGCCGGGCTGGTCAACGCGATCGGTTACCCGATCGCCGCCGATGTCGGATTGCTCCCGCTCGCAGGCGGTTTGGAGCTGGCGGTCCTCGGGGAGGCCGCCTATTCGATCGTCACTGGGGCGCCGTACGGAACCTTCTGATCGGTGGCCAGGGGCGGGATCGAACCGCCGACCTTCTTTTAAGGCGGAGTTCTGACCTACACCGATGTGCTTCGGCGCACTCCGGCAAAATCTCCCCGCAAGGGATAAAGTTTTTGCGGAGTGGTGCGTGTCGGCAGGATCAATCTGCCGAGACTCGTTGGGAATGCAAAGTTATCCGCTAATCCGCGGAATCTCGATCCGTGCGTAGTCAGCGAGGGGGTGCAATGCGACAGTCTCGCGGTCGCGGTACCAGGCGAGGAGCCGATTTCCCTCCTCGTCGTCGGCCCGAGGAAAATCGCTACCCTCCCCTGAGTCCCTGAAATACTCGATGAGGAAGTTCGCGAGCTGTGCTGCCCGCACGAAGTTTTCGGGTGTAATCGCGTCGCGGCTGCCGCTGAGGACGGTCAGGAACAGGTCATGCACGCGCTCTTTTCCCTCGGCGTCAAGTCGCGGCTGAAAGTACGGGCCGACCACGACCTGCGCACCGCGCTTTGCGTAGAACGCCGCGCGTCGCTTCGGGTCGATGTCGCCCACTACCGGGTGGCGGCGCGGATCTTCCACCTCCGCCAGCACCAGCGTGGTATCCGGGTCCGCACGCCACCTCCGCTCGGCGGCGTCCATCAGCACACGACCGATGCCGCCACCCCGAAGCCCGGGTTTCACCGAGACGTAGCCGATGAGGAGCACACCCGACTGCGGATAGGGATATCCCAGCAGGCAGCCGACCGGCGTTACATCGTCGAACGCGCAGAGCCCCCAGGGCCCGTTGCCGCCGTTATGCGCCAGGGCGCCAACGATAGTATCCACCGAGTCGAGTTCGTCGGGTCCGAACGAGGGTTCGAGGATTTCACGATAGATCTCCTCGATAACGCCCGCGCCGGCTTCGGTCCGTATGTCACGGACCGCGATCCCGTTGGTCATCCTTCGATGCTGCCATTACCCGGGGTCGGCGTCGTTGCGCCTCTGTCAGATTGGTGTGCTCTATGAGATATTTGTGCCGCGCCGTCCGCTTCAGCCCAGACATCGGAGCGCTGCCAGAAGAGGTTAATCGTGCCCCACGTCCCGGTAACAGTCGACCTCGAGCCCGTACACGGGCGTGCAAATCGGAGTAGATCGTGAGGTCCGGCCGACGAGCCGTAATTGCGAGTTGGCAAGGTTGGGGGCAGAAGACATTCGAACCGGAGTTTGACCCATGCATTGGCTAGACCATTTCAAAGTCTACTGGCAGGATTACGCTCTGCTAATAGCAATATCCGGACTTGCTCTCCTTTTGTACACCCAGCTTTTTCAGAGCTGGCTGTTATTGACGCGCAGTTTGCCTCGGGAGGAACGGGCCTTCCTGCCATGGCAGGCCTTCGTGACGCTGCTCTGGTTGATTCTGCGCGGATTGCAGGTGCGCTCGTTGCACAAGGCCGCGCGCTTGCGCATCGAAATTGAGCTGTTGGACCGGCCGCCTCAGCGACCGACCGAATTGAATTTCGATAACAAAAAGGGCTACCAGGACGCCAAACGCGAATGGAGGACCGAAAAGAAGAATTGGAAAGATAGGGTCCGCAAGAGGATGTCGGCGATCGCAAAGGAAGAAGAAAAGGACCGAACGATCGACATCGAAACTTGCTCTGTACTGTTCCGCGACAACAATATTGCGCGTTATTTCAATGCATACCGAGGCGCCGAAAAGAGCTTCTTATCGAAAGTGACAATCAATTCCGGTTTCGTCGCCCCGCTCCACCTGTTGACCGGTGTCCTGGCGTTCTACGAGCAGCATTGGCAGCCGATCGTCAACGCATACGGTCAATCCATCAGCCACGCGGGCGATGACTTCAGGGAGACGCAGGCCCGCAAGATGCAGCTATTCATCTTCGACTGCTGGCTGCTGTGGGGTCCGAGCATTCCCATCTGTATTTGCCCGCAGTGGCAGGGGGAAGTGGCTCTGCAGTACGGCTACGGTGACGAGGACAATTCGCTCGCATTGCGCTGTTCGACACCCGATGTTATTCGCACGCTGGTGGGGCAGACCAACGGCGGCAACGACGGACTGGCTTTGCGGGCCCGTGTTTCGGGCATCTTGAAGTGGGGGCCTGACCTCGGCACTGCAGGGATTTGCCCGGCGCAGGAAGCCATCGGGCAAAGAAGCGACGAGCGACTCGTCCTCGACATCGCCAGCGGAGCTGGTGGCATCCGCCGCGCCGGCGGCACTCTCGAACAAGTGAATGCGCAGTACTACTCGGCCTACTTGTGGATCGCGTTCGTGATGTGCAAGGCCGACCCGGCCACCCACCAACCAAAACCACGCAACCCCAAGAACAAGTGGCGCGATCTGATTCCCTTTTTCATTCACGCCAACATCGCCGATCCGGTCGCGTACGAATTTCATGCCAGGCAGCTCGCCCGGGAAGCCCTTGAAGCAGCCATTCAGTTGCTGGAGGGCGAGCACGACCTCATTCTGCGTTTCGCATGTGCGACCGATGAAACCGGCTGCGGGCACGACTCGCCCTATGTATTGCCCGTACCACCGACGGAAAAGATCTCGGCAAAAATGAAGCGGTTCGCCGACGAAGAAAGAAGGCAGGGGCACGGGTCGGCGCTGCGGCGGCTGGAGTTCGCCTCAGTGGAGCCATACGAGCACGGCGACTACGCTTCATGCGCGTTACCACAAATTGTCAAGAGCTTTTATGAAGACATGGAGGCGAGGGGGCTCGAGTTTCGGGAGCTGCGCTACACACGCAAATCCGATCTCGATCTGCTCAGGACCTTCTACGACGAATGTTTTGAACCCGAATTTCCTGACGAAAACGAACGCGAGTCCTATGAAGAGATCGAAAACTATTTGCGCCTCAAGGAGTTCGGGTGGTATGAGAAGAACAACTACCATGTCATCCTCATGTTCGATAAAGATGACGAATTGCTCGGGGGCGCGATTGCGGACTACCTCAATGAGCCGAACGCCGGGATGATCGAGTACATCGTCGTCAAGCCAGAACACCGACAAGCGGGATGGGGCAGTCGTCTGCTGGAAAAGGTCGAGCGCGTCCTCCACGACGACGCGGACAAAAGCCGTAATCGTCCACTCGACTGGATCGCGGCGGAGATTGATGACCCATTTGTCACACCACGGCCGCTGCAGGGCATCGACCCCTTCCTGGTGGCGAGGAAATGGGGAAAATGGGGATATCGGTTGCTCGACTTCCCGTACCGACAGCCGGCCCTCGACGATGATAAGGAACCCGTCGATACGCTGTTTCTCAGTGCAAAGCTGTGCCCCGGCGGCAGGTTCACGCGAGGAAAATCCAACGAGCGGGCGCTGCCGAAGTTGGACGTAGAGGGCCTCGTTGACGCCTACCTGCGCTTGGCCATGCGTGAAACGCCGCAGACCCACGAGGATTTCATGATGATGTGTGAGTCCATGCCCGACGAAGTTCCGCTAGTCGACCTAGAGGAATATCTCGACCCGAAAGAGGGGCTGCTGCACACCAAAGAGGTGGTCGGCGTCGAGGACCCGGAACTGGATTGCGCGGTCGCGATGTACCGCAAGGCGTTCGGGGAAACGATTGACATAACGGATTTGTGGAGCGCGCCGGAGCCGGTCGATGTGTTGACTGACTGCGCCGTCCGCCGCCACCACCTGTGGACGATCCGCAACGCGGATGGCCCGCAATGTGAAGGGGTTGCGTCCTTCGTCACGCTGCCCAGCGCGGGTTTTGTCCGCTACATCGGGTTCCCCGACCGATCACCGGACGCCCACACGCTTCGTGGCCTGATCGCACGGATCGAGGAGCGCATGGTTCGCGACGGCGTTCGCTCGGGCGAGCAAATGAAGCGCGACGGCGAGCAGATGATGCGCCACGGCGAGCGAAAGGGCCGTTCCGGCAAGGAGATGAAGAAGCGTGGCAAAGAAATTCGGGACGCCGGCGAACAGAAGGCCAAGGACGATCAGAAAAAGGGCCTGGACGGCAAGGGTGCTCGCGGTTGGTACCTCGAATGCGCCGACGTGACGCGACGCGGCCCTCTGCTCGAAGCCGGCCTCTGGGAACTCGACATCGAGTACCCACAACACCTCATGTACAAGCCATTTGGCCGCGTGTACGAGCCGCCCACCATCAACGCCGAAACGTTCCTGCAGGCCGTCAGGGAGATTAGCGACTCGGCGTCCGGCACACTCAAACCAGACGTCACCAAACTCGAAAAATGCCTACGGGGTCATTCCGAAGTCAAGGCAAAGCCGAAGCCAACCAAAGGTGAATCGTGACCGCCCGAGCTCCACGCGGGTGGGTGACCTACAAGGGTCTGCGGTCAGGAACACTCAGCCTGCCGGAGAACGTGGTCATCGCCGTCACGTCCGTCGCACCGGCTTACAGCTTGGCCGCGACGCTGGCGGCCCTGGTAGCTCTGGTGGGCCCAAAAACCCCGGCGCTGTTCATCATCGGTTTTATTCCGACGATGCTCACCGCGTTCGCCTTTCGCGAACTGGCCAAGGACGCTCCGGACTGCGGGTCCACCTTCACTTGGACCACGCGCGCCTTCGGCCCTTGGGTGGGCTGGGTCTCCGGCTGGGCTCTGGTCATCGCCTCGATGGTGGGTGTCGGCAATGGCGCGCAGGTCACGACGGTCTACCTGCTGGAAGCGCTGGACCTGCACGCGCTCGCGCATTCCACGGCGACGCGGGTCGCGGTGGGTGGCATGGCTGTCATTGTCTTCGTCGGGCTGGTTGCCTTGCGCTTGCCGGACAGGGATGGCACGCAGCGACATTCGGCCGTGCTGCCTGTGATCGAGGCCGCCGTGCTGGTGCTACTAGCCGTCGTCGCGCTGGTGATCCTCAGCTCGCACGCGCAGTCCGTCGCGACTCAGGTCGCGGTGGGCGGCGTGACCGTCATCGTGCTCGTCGCCTTGTGTTTACGGGGCATCGACGGCACACAGCGGTACCAGGCGGTACTGCTGACGATTGAGCTATTGATGCTGTTGATTGTCAGCGTTTTCGCGTTGTGGAAGGTAATCACCCACCACGCAGGGCCGCAAGCCGTGATGCCGGAATGGAGTTGGTTTTCGCCGACGGGGTTATCGGCTTCAAATATTGCCGGCGGCACCGTCCTTTGCGTATTCGCTTACTGGGGCTGGGACGCCTCGCTGTCGGTGTCGGAGGAAACCAAAGAACCTGGCCGAAACCCCGGTCGCGCCGCCGTATGGGCCACAATCATTCTGCTCGGCACGTATCTCCTGGTGAGCCTCGCGTTACAGGCCTTTGCCGGATTCGGCACCACCGGAATCGGCCTGCGAAATCCGGGGAACGCCAACGACACACTTAGCGCCCTCGGAAACCCGGTGGTCGGCACCGGCCTGGCCGTGGTGCTGCTGCTGGCGATCAGCTCGTCGTCGGTGGGCGCGGTGCTGACCTACGTGGCGCCCACCGCGCGCACGGTGCTGGCGATGGCCGTTTACGGCGCCCTGCCGCGGCGGTTCGCATTGGTCCACCGTCAATACCAGACACCGTGGTTGGGCACCCTGGTAATCGGTTTAGGGGGCTTTGCGATCTACGCCGTGATGACGGTGTTCAGCCGAAATTCGTTGCCGGACATGGTTTCCTCGCTCGCGTTGGTCACCACCTTCTACTACGCCCTCACCGCTTATGCGTGCGTGTGGACCTACCGGCGCACATTGCTTACAAACTCAGGAAGATTCGTACTGCGCGGCGTGCTGCCGCTGCTCGGCGCACTCGTGATGACGTGGGCGTTCGTCTGGAACGCCATGGACAGCTACTCCCCCACCTACGGCAAGACCCACTTCGGCCCGGTCGGCGGTGTTTTCATCATGGGCATCGGGCTCATCGCTCTCGGCATCCCGCTCGCACTGCTATGCGCCATCCGTCAACGTGCCTTCTTCAGGGGCAAGACCCTGAACGACAAGACTGTGTTCACCGATGCTGTTGCAGAGCCCGCGGGCGGTGGCGCGCGGGGGACCGCTGCCACGACGCCAGCCCACCCGGGCAAACCATTGACGCGCGCAGCATCAGGGCGTTAGCCGGATGGAATCCTGCCCACCGTCTCCACGCGGCCATCTGTCTGATTGAAGTGGTAGGCCCGGCGCGCCTCGCAGACCGTGATCGCGTACTCGCTGAAGAACTCGGCGCGGGCGCGGGCCTGCGTTTCCAGGTGTTCCGGATGATTCCGCCAGGCGAGCAACTGCGCCTCCGTCTCGAATTCGACCAGCGTCAGCGTCTCGCCGTCGTCGGCGGCGAATTCCTTGTAGTCCACAAAGCCCGGCATCTGGGTACCCAGCTCGTACATGCGTGCGCCCAGCGCCTCCAATGCCGCCAGATCGGCGTCCGGCCGTAGCCGCGATCGAAACACCACAATCACCGTCGCAGCCTCCTCAGACCCAACGCGACCGCTCGTTGGCCTGACCGTAACAGCTCAATCCGCCCGGTTGTCGAGTTGTTCCTCGTCGTTTGTGGCTACACACGTCGGCGCTGTCACGTCCAACTGGGACAGCTTTCCGACCGGTCCAGAGCGCGAATACAGGATCACGCGCATTAATCCTGATTGATCGAACCGCCGACCTTCCGCTTTTCAGGCAGGCAAAGTGGCCGATGACCTGCAGTTCAACTGTTTTCACGTGAAATGCGGGGCGCTGAGCGCGCGAGCGAAGGCGCTTTGGCGCAGGCGTCGTGCAGCGCGTTATCTGATCAAGTGCGCGCAGCTTCCAGCGCCAGTGCGACTTGGGCCAGCCAGAAGTTGTCGGTGAGCGGTCGTCCGGTGAGTTCGGCGAATCGGCGCAATCGGTAGTTGACGGTGTTGCGGTGACAGTGCAGTTCGTCGGCGGTGGCCGAGACGGACTGGCCGCGCTGCAGCCAGGTGTCGACCGTGGTGAGGAGTGGTTCACGCCGTTCGGTCGGCAACGCGAGGACTGGCCCCAGCGTAGTTGTCACTAGGGATGCGGCGGCGTCTGGCGAGCTGGCGAGCAACACAGCCATGACATCGCGGTCGTAGCGAGTACTCGGGCGACTGTTCGACGAGGCTGACATGGCGACTTGAGCTTGAGCGCGGGCTTTTGAGCAGTCGGCGATGTCGGTGAAAGGGCTGCTGAGGCCAATCATGATGGGGATGTCGGTGCAGATGGTGGCGGCGATGGTGTCCAGGGCGTCGGCGCGGTTCCGTCGAAGCGATACAACCCCCAATTGCGAATGAGACGTGAGGCGAAACCACGAGTCCCGAACGGCGGGGTGTGCCGAGATTAGCGTCTCGATGTCGGGAGGCGAATGCTCCACCGAAGGCTCGGCGCTGGTTGCCGCGATGATCGTGAGCTGGCCCATCCGCGGGAGGCCGAGGGCGGCGACCGCGTCCCAGAAAGGTGCTCCCATGCTGGACTCGTTGAACAGCACCGTGTCGAGCAGGGCCGCGCGAACTTGTTCGTTGCGTCGCGCGTCGCGGATGTCGATCTCGCGGAAAACTGCGTGCGCGCGAAGCGAATTGGAATTCATCCAGGCGAAGATGGACGGTGTCGCCGCAATGAGGGCTTCCGTGTCGAGTTCGTCTGTGTTCGCTAGGCGTGCGAGCTCGTCCCAGATAGCTGCCGCGCCGAGGCGGTAGGCATGCAACAAACTCGACAATGTCAGGCCCTGGCTGGCGCGGTGACGAACTCGGTTTGCGGATTCGAGATTCCAGTGGCCAGGATCGGCGCCGAGGTCGATCCAGTCGAGCAGTTCTGCCAGGTAATCGGCGATGTTTTCGCGGACAGCATCGCCGCTGTCGTCACCGCTGGGAAGGTAGTCCGGGACTTCAGTGCGAAGCCGAGCGAGCACCTTCGTCACGATCACGTCCGACTGTTGCCGCACGCGATCGACGAGCGCCGTCGGCGGTCGCTGCTGCAACATGTCTCGAATCGTAAAGCGCCGCACGTTGTTGTGCCTGCGCACAAGGTTCGAGATCGCGACTTTGGGCTGCCGTTCATTGTGAAGCCCACTCGCTGCGATCACGATTCATGTCATGAACGCCGCCCCTGAGAAGACCATTGTTTTGGTCCACGGCCTGTGGATGACGCCGTTTGCGTGGGAAGACTGGGTCGCGCGTTACCGCGCTCGCGGTTTCTCCGTCCTGACACCGGGCTACCCCGGCGTGGCCCCCGGCCCAGCCGGAGTCGCCGCGCTGCGGGAGAACCCCGCACCGTTGGCCGACCTCGGGGTGCGGGAGGTCTTCGATCATCTCGCCGAGCTCATCGAGGAACTCGCTGAGCCGCCGATCTTGATGGGTCACTCGTTCGGCGGCACCTTTGTCCAACTTCTGATTGACGCCGGTTATGGGCGGGTCGGCGTGTCCATCGACGGCGCCGCTGTCAAAGGCATCCATGCGCTGCCGTTGTCTGAAATCCGCGCTACATTTCCGGTATTGAAAAATCCCGCCAACCTGCACCGCGCGGTGCCCATCACGCCAGAGCAATTCCATTACGCGTTCACCAACACGCTGAGCGAATCCGAATCTCAGGTCGCCTATGAGCGCTACGCGGTTCCGGTACCTGCGCGCATCTTGTTCCAGGGTGGCCTGGCCAACGTCACGCATCACGCGGCCACCACATATAACTTCGCCAACGACGGCCGCGCGCCGCTGCTGTTCATCGCCGGCGGCCACGACCACATCCTGCCGCCCGCGGTGCAGCACGAGAACTACACGAAAAACGCCAAACACTCGGCCGCGATCACCGCCTACAAACTCTTCCCTGAGCGAGACCACTTCACTTGCGGCGCACCGGGATGGGAAGAAGTCGCCGACTTCGCCTTGAACTGGGCGCTGAACCCCGTGCCCGGGGAACTCGACTGACTCTTCTTCTGACTCACACGAAAGCGACCATCACCGATGACCACAGTGCGCGACGCCATCCTCGACCTGTTCCGCTCGCACGATCTGACCACCTGGTTCGGCAACCCCGGCTCGTCGGAATTGGCTCTGCTGCAGGACTTTCCCGACGACTTCCGCTACTTCCTGGGCCTGCAGGAGATGATTCCGGTCGGGATGGCCGACGCCTACGCGCAAGTCACCCGCCGTCCCGCCCTGGTCAATCTGCACACCGCCCCTGGCATGGGTAACGCGCAAGGCCAGATCTACAACGCCTACGTCAACAAGACGCCGCTGATCATCACGGCGGGCAACCAGCGCCGCAACATGCAAAACCAGTACTGCCTGCTGACCAATCACGAACCCACCACCACACCAAAGCCGTTCGTGAAATGGGCTGCCGAGCCGGCGACCGCTAGTGAGTCCCCGGCCGTGCTGGCTCGGGCCATCCACCTGGCCACCACCCCGCCGATGGGCCCGGTGTTCGTCTCGTTGCCGATGGACGACATGCCGATCGAACTGACCGACGACCAGCTCGCTGATATCGCGGTGGTGCGCGATCGCACCGTGACCCACGCGACGGGTTTTCCGACCGAGCTGGCCGAGCAGGTCGGCGCACAACTCGACGCCGCCACCTCGCCGGCGATCATTGTGGGCGGCGATATCGACCGCTACGACGCGTACGACGCGGTGATCGAGCTGGCCGAGCGCACCGAATCGCCGGTGTACACCGCACCTTTGACCGGCTGGAGCGGGTTCCCGGAGAATCACCGGCTCTACCACGGCGCGCTGCCCCCCGGGGCGGGCTGGATCTCCGGACTTCTCGCAGGCCACGACCTGATCCTCACGATCGGGACGCCGGTCTTCCGCTATTACCCGTTGGTGCCCGGGCCGTACCTGCCCAGCGGCGCCCGCTTGATCCAGATCACCAACGATCCCGACGAGGCCGCCCGCGCCCCCGTCGGTGACGCGATCGTCACCGACATTCGCGCCGCCACCCGGGCCCTGGCCGCGGCGGTCAAACCCACCCAGCGCCCCGCGCCCGCGCCGCGCGCCGCAATCCCCGAACGGGTGTCGGAGCAGGTGCCACTCAAGCCTGCCGATCTCTGGGCCGCTGTCGCTCACGCCGCACCCGCGGACACGCTGTGGGTCAGCGAAGCGGGCAGCAACGAGATCGTCATGACCGAAAGCATCCGCCCGGGCAACCCGCTCTCACATCTGTCGGCTGCCGGTGGCGGACTCGGCTGGGGGCTGCCGGCATCGGTAGGTGCTCAAATCGCCGCTCCCGACCGTCCGGTGGTGTCGTTGATGGGCGACGGTTCCATCCACTACGCGATCACCGCGCTGTGGAGCGCGGCACGCTACAAGATCCCGCTCACCGTGGTGGTGGCGTCCAACGCCGAATACGGCGTGGTCAAAGAATTCGGCGTCTGGGAAAAGACCCCGAACGTCCCCGGGCTCGACATCCCCGGCCTCGACATCGTCGCGACCGCGGCCAGCTACGGCGTCGACGCCCACGAAGCACACAGCTCTGACGAGGTATTCGAGTTGGTCAAAGCCGGCATCGCCGACCGCGACCGTCCCACCCTGATCAACGCCCGCACGACACCCGTGCCGGGGGGATTCGGCAGCTAGGAGACATCTGGTGGATGACACGATCGTTGCCGCGATCGCCGCGGCACTTCAGGGCCGCGACGCGGTGGCCACCGACGAGGCCACACTAGCCGAAAACAGCAGAGACTATTGGGGTTTCGGCCAACAGCCTGGTCTGGTGTTGCGCCCGCGCAGCCGTGACGACGTCGTCGCCGCAGTCAAAGTTGCTGCTGAACACAATGTTTCGTTGGTCACTCGAGCCGGCGCATCGAACTGCAGTGCCGGAGTCATGGCCGGTGCGGACCGCGCGGTGATCGATCTGACACAGATGAACCAGGTCCTCGATATCAACCCGACCGCTCGCACCGCTCGGGTGCAGCCCGGGGTCATCAATGCCGATCTGCAGGAGAAGTTGGCCCCGCACAAGCTGGTCTTTTCACCTGACCCGGTATCGGCACACCTGGCAACGGTCGGCGGCAACATCATCGAAAACGCTGGTGGCCCACACGCTCTCAAATACGGCGTTACCTACAACCACGTACTGAGCGTCGAAGCGGTGCTGCCTGATGGCACCGTGATCAACCTCAGCGCTGACGACGACGGCCCGGACCTGCTCGGGATTTTGATCGGCTCGGAGGGCACTCTGGCGATCCTCACGGAAGCGACCGTCGCGTTGCGCCCCATTGCGCCGGTCACTCGCAGCCTGATGGGCAGCTTCGAAACCGCCCGGGAGGCAGCCGAAACCATCTCCGCAATCATCCAGACCGGAACGGTGCCCGCGGCGGTCGAATGGCTCGACCGAGCCGGGATCAACGGCCTGCAGCAGTTCACCGACACCGGCTATCCCACCGACGCCGACGCGATCGTGCTCATCGACGTCGATGGGACCGCCGCCGAGGTCGACCGCGACGCCGAGATTGTCGAAAAGGTCTTGCGACAACATGCCACCGAGGTGCGCCGCGCCGATGACGACGACGCCCGTGCCAGGCTCTGGTACGGACGCCTCCACGCCCCAGACGCCGTAGTGCACAGCGGCAAAGGGTTCTTCATCGGCGACGTCACCGTGCCACGCCAACACATTCCGGACATGCAGCAGGCAATCCAGGACGCCGCCAAACGACACTCGGACGCCCTGCTGTTCATCGCCGTGACCGGACATGCCGGAGACGGGGATCTACACCCGACCACCTTCTACGACAAGGAGAATCCCAACGCGGCCGCGGCCTTGGAGGCCGCCAACAACGAAATCATCGAAGCAGCACTAAGGCTGGATGGCACCATCACCGGCGAGCACGGCGTCGGCACCGAGAAAATCCAGTTCATGACCAAACGCTTCACCCCGGTCGAGATCGCCGCCCAACGCATCCTCAAGCAGGTCTTCGATCCCGCGCACACCTTCAACCCCGGCATCATGCTGCCCGAACCCTCACCAGAGGAACCCGCGCTGCCTGCGTTCGAAGCTGCCGTGCACGCGGCGCTCGAAGGACATCCGAACTCCGCGACGCACGCCGACGGCGACGACACCACGGTAGAGGTCAACACCGGCAACCTGAACCTGGTGGTCGGCGCCGCGGTCACCCTCGGCGACCTGTCGCGCAAACTCCACGAGCAAGGTGTGACCTGCCCGGCCATCCCAACCGAGGGCCTTGACCGCACCGTCGGCGAACTGATCGCCAACGCGACCGGCCAGGAACGCATCGAGGTGCGCCACGGACTGCTCGGCGTCGAGGTCGTCCTCCCCGACGGCGCCGCCGCGGCCCGCTTCGGCGGCCAGAACATGAAAGACGTCGCGGGTTACGACACCAAAAGGCTATTCATCGGCGGCAGAAACGCTTTCGGAACCATCACCAGCGCCGTCTTCAAGATTGCGGTCGCACGGTGACACTGCTCGTGAGCTGACCCAGACCGATGTCCTGGCAGATGCATGCCATCGCTACCTACGGGCGGCTCGTCCGTCGACCTCGCACCTACGCAACTGAGCGGAGTGCCCGCGCTTATCTTAATCGGCCCAAGAAAAGCGGCGAACCACCCTCTCGGCTCGCGACGTCGGGTCGTTACCATCTGACCAGTGCCACCGTGAGCGGATTCCGTTGCCATACGGTGCAATCAGCGAGCAGTGCGCCCATTCCTGTCCGCGGTCCATCGGTTGTGTACGTCCACGGGGGTGCCTACATCAACCAGATCGCGCCCGCGCACTGGAGACTCGTTTGCGCGATCGCCGACGCGACCCGGCGCCCTGTGCATGTCCCCCTCTACGGACTCGCGCCGCAGCAACATGCCGAAGAAGCGATCGAGTTCCTCGGTCACGTGATCAGCCGAGCCTCGCATGATCGGCCCACCTATCTGGCCGGTGACTCCTCCGGCGCCGGCCTCGCGCTCGCCGCGACCCAGGCGACCATCAGCGCCGGAGCCACCCCGCCGCTCGGGCTCACCCTGATCAGTCCCTGGCTCGACATCGCACTGACCAATCCCGCCATCCCGACCCTCGCCAAGCGCGACCCCTGGCTGGCGGTTAACGGCCTACGCGAGTGCGGCCGCGTATGGGCCGGGCACCTCGCGGCGGACGATTACCGGGTGAGTCCCATCTTCGGTGCACTGCACGATCTTCCGCCGATCGACCTCTACATCGGCGACCGCGACATCTTCGTTGCCGACTGCCGCCGGCTGCGGGACAGCATCGACGCCGGCCGGATCACCTACCACGAGCAGCCCGGGGCAATTCACATCTACCCGCTGCTGCCCGTGCCTGAAGCCAAGCCCGCACGCCGTGCACTGCTTAGCCACATCGACGCCGCCCTCAGCATCGTTGAGTGAGGAAATTTGACGAGCCGCACAGCCACCCTCCCGCACACCACCACACTGGAGAGCCTGCGCTTCACGACGCTGGTGGCGCTGCCCAATCTCGCCGAAGGGCTCTTCAGCCGCCGGCCCGCGGTCACCGCTGCGCTCGACCGAGCCGGTGTCGCCCGCCGCGCACATCGGCTGCTCACTACGCTGCACCGGCGCTACGGTGATGGACCTATCTGGGTGAAAGTGGGAAGCAAGCCCACTCTGCTCGTCTTCGGTCCCGATCAGATCCGCTTCGTGCTCTCCGGCGCGCCAGAGCCTTTCGCGTCCGACCCAGAGCCCAAACTCTCGGGAATGAACAAGTTCCAGCCGCACGCCCTGACCATCTCCCGAGGCGACCATTGGTCCGACCGCCGCCGCTTCACCGAAGCCGTCCTGGCGAACGCCACCGGCAGCGGCGCGATCGTCAACCGGTGCGCCACCGTTGCGAACGATGAGGCCCGAGTCATGCCGGACAACCTCGACTGGCCGCAGTTTCATAGCGTTATACAGCGAATCGCGCGGCGAATCATCCTCGGCGACAACGCAACCGACGACACGCAAATCTCGGCGCAACTCGTGACACTGATGGCCAAAGCCAACCCGCCCGGCAAGGGAGACCCGAGGCTTTTCGACACGTTCCTGACCGCGCTGGACCGCTACGTGAAGGCCGCGGACGCACACAGCCTCGTCGGACAATTCGCCGCGGCACCCGCCTCCCACATCACCTACCCGACTCATCAAGTCATCCACTGGATGTTCGCGATGGGCGACACCCTGGCCATCAATCTCTGGCGTTGTCTAGCGCTGCTGGCCACCCACCCCGAAGTTCTACTCAACGCGCAGAAGGCAATCGACGAATACAGCGCTCACGACTACCTCGTCGGCTGCCTCTGCGAAGCGATGCGCCTGTGGCCGAGCACGCCCACCTTGGCGCGAACGCTTACCGGGCCCACCGAGTGGGACGGTGAGATCGTCCCGTCGGGAACACAAGTCATGATCGTCAATACCTTTAACCACCGCGACGCCAGCCGTTTTCCCGAGGCCGACCACTTCAACCCCACCGCTTGGACCGAGGGACCCGCTGGCACCTCGTGGTCATTCAACTTCTTCAGCCACGGCCCGCAAAGCTGTCCGGGAGCCGACCTCGCCCTGCAACTCGGCGTCGCCGTATTGACCGCGTTGCTCGACGAACGCAGCCCGGCGGCGACCGATGCCAAACTCAACCCGGACCAACCACTACCTCTCACGCTCGACCACTCGCGAGTCAACATTCGATTCAAACGCCGCCACTGAAGCACCGGCACCGCTGAGAGCCTTCCCACCTTCGCTCGGTCAAAGAAGAACTTGATCACGTCGCCACGAATCTCGATCGGCTCCACAACGTCGCCAGAAGCAAGGCGAACGGACAGGAACCGGACGAGACCAACCATCCATAGCGGGGTGTCGCCGCGTCCGCGCAGATCAGAGCTGGTGGCCAGGGGCGGGATCGAACCGCCGACCTTCCGCTTTTCAGGCGGACGCTCGTACCGACTGAGCTACCTGGCCGGAAGGCATTGAGTGCCTCGCCGTGTTGGCGACCCTGACGGGACTCGAACCCGCGACCTCCGCCGTGACAGGGCGGCGCGCTAACCAACTGCGCCACAGGGCCTCGCTCTTGCTCCGCGTCTCCGCGTCGCGTACCCCCAACGGGATTCGAACCCGTGCTACCGCCGTGAAAGGGCGGCGTCCTAGGCCACTAGACGATGGGGGCCAGAACCGAATCACTTCGGGGGCACTCGCAACGCAGTTACCGTTGGGAGCCAAGCAAGCTTAGGTCACCACGGGCCCAATCCTCAAACGAGCGGCGTTCGCGCGACGTCGGCAACCCAGTATCCTGAACGTTCGCGCCCCTATAGCTCAGTTGGTAGAGCTACGGACTTTTAATCCGCAGGTCCTAGGTTCGAGTCCTAGTGGGGGCACTGACCAGCATGTATTACCTCGGCTGATGGTTGACATTTCTACTTCGGGTGATGGCTGACAGTGTTTCGGCTGATGCTTGACAGTTA
>NZ_LZKE01000141.1:0-66627 GCF_001672675.1 Mycobacterium sp. E2327 | reverse complement strand
CCTGCGCGCCGAACCGGTCGCCGACCAAGTCGGCCACCGCGGGATCGCCGCCGGGCTGCCAGGCCAGCGGTCGGCTCGGTTCGGCGTCGATGCGCGCGAGCGTCGCCTCGTCGACCAGACCCGCCAGCGAAGCCGCCGACGACGGGATCCCGACGACCGTGCCGGCGGGCAACGGGTGCAGCCGGTGGTCGCTGTAGATGAGCGGGCGGGCGCCGGTGGTGCCGATCTGGCGCGCGGACAGGCCCAGTTCGGCCAGCAGCGCCGGCATCTCCGGGCGGCGCAGCACGAACGCCTCGGCGCCCAAATCCATCGGCCGGCCGCCGACGTGTTCGGTGCGCAGGATGCCGCCGAGCCGGTCGGCGGGATCGAACAGGGTGATGCTCGCGTCGGCGCCGGCGGCCGCGCGCAGCCGGTATGCCGCCGTCAGGCCTGAAATACCGCCGCCCACAACACAATACGACGGCGTCGTCATAGCGAGTGGACCAGCGCAACCAGGTCGGTCAGCACGCCGGGGTCCGTCTCGGGCAGCACCCCGTGCCCGAGGTTGAACACGTGGCCGGCCGCGCCGGCGTCCACCGCGCGGCGCCCGTCGTCGATGACCGCCCGCGCGGCGCGTTCGGCCACCGGCCAACCCGCCAGCAGCACCACCGGGTCGAGGTTGCCCTGCAGCGCCGTGCCCGGCTCGACCCGGGCGGCGGCGTCGACCAGCGAGGTCCGCCAGTCCACCCCGACGGCGGTGCACTGGCCCGGTTTCATCCCGCACTTCAGCGCCGCGGACATGGAACCCAGCAGCTCGGCGGTCCCGACCCCGAAGTGCGTCATCGGCACGCCGTATTCGGACAGGGTCGCGAAAACCCTTGAGCTGTGCGGCAACACGTATCGGCGGTAGTCGGCCAGCGACAGCGTCCCCGCCCACGAGTCGAACACCTGGATGGCGTCCACGCCGGCCTCGAGTTGCCCGCGCAGGAACGCGACGGTGAGGTCGGTCAGCTTCGACATCAGCTCGTGCCAGCTGGCCGGCTCGGCCAGCATCATCGCCTTGGTGCGCGCGTGGTTGCGGCTGGGGCCGCCCTCGACGAGATAGGACGCCAACGTGAACGGCGCGCCGGCGAAGCCGATCAGCGGCACGTCGCCCAGCTCGCCGACGAGCAGCGAAACCGCCTCGCAGATCGGCCGGATCGCCTCGGGGTCAAGGGGTTTGAACGCGTCGATGTCGGCGTCGGTGCGCACCGGGTGCGCGATCACCGGCCCGACGTCGGCGACGATGTCCAGATCGACGCCCGCGGCCCGCAGCGGCACCACGATGTCGGAGAACAGGATCGCCGCGTCGACCCCGTGGCGGCGGATCGGCTGCAGCGTGATCTCGGCGGCCACCTCGGGCTCGAAGCAGGCCGCCAGCATGCTGTGCCGTTCGCGCAGCGCGCGGTACTCGGGCAGCGAGCGACCGGCCTGCCGCATGAACCACACCGGCACCCGGCCGGGCTTGCGCCCGGAGACGGCGGCCAGGTACGGCGACTCGGGGAGGTCGCGGCGCGTAGGCGCAGGGTTGTTCATTGGCCTCAATGCTGCCATGGCGGGCCACCGGCATCGCCGCTGCGTAACATCACGCCAATGCCGATCAGTTACGACGAGTTCCCCAGCCTGCGCTGCGAACCCAGCGAGAGCGGCGTGCTGACCCTGGTTCTCGACGCGCCGGGGCTGAACTCGGTCGGGCCACAGATGCACCGCGACCTGGCCGACATCTGGCCGGTGATCGACCGCGACCCCACCGTGCGCGTTGTGCTGGTCCGCGGCGAGGGCAGGGCGTTCTCCTCCGGCGGCAGCTTCGACCTGATCGACGAGACCATGAGCGACTACCAGGGCCGGATCCGCATCATGCGCGAGGCCCGCGACATGGTGCTCAACATGGTCAACTTCGACAAGCCGGTGGTCTCGGCGATCCGCGGGCCCGCCGTCGGCGCCGGCCTGGTGGTGGCGCTGCTCGCCGACATCTCGGTGGCGGGCCGGACCGCCAAGCTTATCGACGGGCACACCAAGCTGGGTGTGGCCGCCGGGGACCACGCCGCGATCTGCTGGCCGCTGCTGGTCGGGATGGCCAAGGCCAAGTACTACCTGCTCACCTGCGAGACGCTCTCCGGCGAGGAAGCCGAGCGCATCGGACTGGTCTCCACCTGCGTCGACGACGACGACGTCCTGGCCACCGCGACCCGGGTGGCCGAGGACCTGGCGCGCGGCGCGCAGGACGCGATCCGCTGGACCAAGCACAGCCTCAACCACTGGTACCGGATGTTCGCGCCCACCTTCGAAACGTCGCTCGGCCTGGAATTCCTCAGTTTCAGCGGTCCCGACGTCCGGGAGGGCCTCGCCGCGCACCGCGAAAAGCGCCCGGCCCGATTCAGCGGGGGGACAGCACCCTGATCAGGCACGACGCCC
Source organism: Mycobacterium sp. E2327 (assembly GCF_001672675.1). Lineage (NCBI taxonomy): Bacteria > Bacillati > Actinomycetota > Actinomycetes > Mycobacteriales > Mycobacteriaceae > Mycobacterium > Mycobacterium sp. E2327. The sequence goes on along the minus strand of NZ_LZKE01000141.1, from coordinate 64,194 downwards.
GCTGTGGGGCCCCGAAAACGCGTGGTAACGGCTTGGTCGCGACGACGGCGAAACTCGGCGCGCCTGTTTCGGCGTGTCGGGTGATGGGTCTAGCGTCGAACGCTGTGACCCGCGCCTGTGACGATGCGGAGCGGGAGCGACGAGGAGGAGCGGAGCCGTTGACCTCGACTGAACCGGCCCCATTCCGCGAGGCGGTGGCGGCGATGAACGCCGTCTCCGTGCGGCCGGAGATCGAGCTGGGCCCGATCCGCCCGCCGCAGCGCCTGGCGCCCTACAGCTACGCGCTGGGCGCCGAGGTCAAGCACCCCGAACTCGAGATCGTCCCGGAGCGGTCCGAGGGCGACGCGTTCGGCCGGCTGATCCTGCTGTACGACCCGGACGGCGCCGACGCCTGGGACGGCACCATCCGGCTGGTCGCCTACATCCAGGCCGACCTGGACCCCAGCGAAGCCGTCGACCCGCTGCTCCCCGAGGTGGCGTGGAGCTGGCTGGTCGACGCCCTGGAGTCGCGCCTCGAGCACACCACGGCCCTGGGCGGAACCGTCACCGCCACCACCTCGGTGCGCTACGGCGACATCTCCGGACCGCCCCGCGCCCACCAACTCGAGCTGCGGGCATCGTGGACCGCGACGACCCCCGACGTCGGGGCGCACGTCGAAGCGTTCTGCGAGGTGCTCGAGCACGCCGCCGGCCTGCCGCCGTCCGGCGTCACCAACCTGAGCTCTCGCTCACGCGCCTGACATGGGCGAACCGGGGGCCCCCGGGCCCGATAGCGCCGCGCCCGGCAGGACCCCTGAAGCCACCCCGCTGCTGCACCCGGCCGAGGGGGTTCCCGATCTCGCGGTGAGCGTCCGTGAGATCCAGGACGCCGCGCGGCTCCTGGACCGCGGGCGCGGCCCGTTCGCGGTGGACGCCGAGCGCGCGTCGGGCTTCCGCTACTCCAACCGGGCCTACCTGATCCAGATCCGGCGGGCCGGGGCAGGCACCGTGCTCATCGACCCCGTCAGCCACGGCGGCGACCCGCTGACCGTGCTGCGGCCGGTCGCCGAGGTGCTGGGCACCGACGAATGGATCCTGCACTCCGCCGATCAAGACCTGCCGTGCCTGGCCGAGGTGGGCATGCGGCCGCCGGCGCTCTACGACACCGAGCTCGCGGGGCGGCTGGCCGGCTTCGAGCGGGTGAACCTGGCGACCATGGTGGACCGCCTGCTGGGGCTCGGGCTGGCCAAGGGCCACGGCGCGGCCGACTGGTCCAAGCGCCCGCTGCCCGCCGAGTGGCTCAACTACGCGGCGCTGGACGTGGAATTGCTGATCGAGCTGCGCGCGGCGATCTCCGACGTGCTCGACGAGCAGGGCAAAAGCGGTTGGGCCGCAGAGGAATTCGACTACTTGCGCGAGGTGGGCGCCCGCGACGCCGCCCCGGTGGTGAAGCGGGACCGCTGGCGCCGGACGTCGGGCATCCATCGGGTGCGCGACCGGCGGGGCCTGGCGGCCGTCCGTGAACTGTGGACGGCGCGCGACCGCATCGCCCAGCGCCGCGACATCGCGCCCCGGCGGGTGCTGCCGGATTCGGCCATCATCGACGCCGCCCTGGCCAACCCGAAGACGGTCGAGGACCTGGTCTCGTTGCCGGTGTTCGGCGGGCGCAACCAGCGCCGCAGCGCCGAGATCTGGCTGGCGGCGCTGGAGGCGGCCCGGCAGACCCAGGACCCGCCCGACGAGGCCGAGGCGCCCAACGGGCCACCGCCGCCGTCACGCTGGGGCAGGCGCAAACCGGAGGCCGCGGCGCGGCTGGAGGCCGCGCGGGCCGCGCTGGGCGAAGTGTCGGAGCGGGTGCACGTCCCGACCGAAAACCTGGTCGCGCCCGATCTGGTGCGACGGCTGTGCTGGGACTGGGAACCGGCTCCGGACCCGGACGAGGCCGTCGACGCGTTTCTGCGCGCCGGGCGGGCGCGGGCCTGGCAGCGCCGACTCGTGGACCCGCCGTTGGCCCGGGCGTTGCAGCCGCCGGAGACGCCGGAGGACGAACGTTGAGTGGGAATCGTGGGCATTGCGTGTGAGTCCCGGGCGCAAAAATCGGCGAGATCCCGCCGTGAGCACCCAGTGAAAGCCCTGGCACACCCGACTAGTCGAGGCGCTCCGGAATCTCGGCCTCGGCGACGCTGCTGCCCAGCGCCGCCACCCAACCGGTGATGCGTCGGGCTATGTCCTGGTCGGTCAGCCCGAAATCGGCGAGCACCTCACCGCGCGAGGCGTGCTCGTAGAACTGCTGCGGCAGCCCGACGTCGCGGCAGGGCGTGTCGGTCTCGGCGCGCCGCAGGGCGGCCGAGACGGCCGACCCCACACCGCCGTTCACGCCGTTGTCCTCGCACGTGACGACGAGCTTGTGCTGGGCCGCCAGCTCGACGACGCCGTCGGAGACCGGCAGCACCCAGCGCGGGTCGATCACCGTCACGCCGATGCCCTGGTTGTGCAGCCGCTTGGCCACACTCAACGCCATCGGCACGAACGCGCCGACGCCGACGAGCAGCACGTCGTGGTTCAGCCCTTCGGCGGGCAGCGCCAGCACGTCCACCCCCGAGCGCCGCTCGACGGCCGGAATGTCTTCTCCCACATCGCCTTTGGGGAAGCGGATCGCCGTCGGCCCGTCACTGATGTCGAGGGCCTCGCCGAGCTCTTCGCGCAGCCGGGTCGCGTCGCGGGGCGCGGCAACCCGCATGCCGGGCACGATGTTCAACATCGACAGGTCCCACATGCCGTTGTGGCTGGCGCCGTCGTTGCCGGTGATCCCGGCCCGATCGAGCACCATGGTGACGGGCAGCTTGTGCAGCGCCACGTCCATCATGATCTGGTCGAAGGCGCGGTTGAGGAACGTCGAATAGATGGCCACCACCGGGTGCATGCCGCCCATCGCCAGGCCGGCGGCCGACGTCATCGCGTGCTGCTCGGCGATGCCGACGTCGAACAGGCGGTCCGGGAACTGTTGGCCGAACGCCGTCAGCCCGGTGGGGCCGGGCATGGCCGCGGTGATCGCCACGATGTCGCGGCGCTTGCGGGCGTAGCCGATGAGCGCGTCGGAGAAGGTCGCGGTCCAGCCCGGCCCCGCGATCTTGGTGGCCTGGCCGGTGGCCGGGTCGATCACGCCGCAGGAATGCATCTGCTCGGCCTCGTCGTCCAGGGCCGGCCCGTAGCCCATGCCCTTGCGGGTGACGACGTGCACGATCACCGGGCGCCCGAAGCCGCGGGCGTGGCGCAGCGCCACCTCGACCGCCCGCTCGTCGTGCCCGTCGACCGGGCCGACGTACTTCAGGCCCAGGTCGGTGAACAGCAGCTGCGGCGACAGCGAGTCCTTGATGCCGGCCTTGACGCTGTGCATGAAGCGATAGGCGATCTGGCCGAACAGGGGCAGCGAGCGGACCGCGTCGCGGCCCTTTTCCAGCATGTGCTCGTAGGCGGGCTGCAGCCGCAGGGTGGCCAGGTGGTCGGCGACGCCGCCGATGGTGGGCGCGTAGCTGCGGCCGTTGTCGTTGACCACGATGATCACCGGGCGGCGCGACGCGGCGATGTTGTTCAGCGCCTCCCAGCACATGCCGCCGGTGAGCGCGCCGTCGCCGACGACGGCCACCACGTGCCGGTTGCGGTGCCCGCTCAGCTCGAACGCCTTGGCCAGGCCGTCGGCGTAGGACAGCGCCGCGCTGGCGTGGCTGGACTCGACCCAGTCGTGTTCGCTCTCGGCGCGCGACGGATACCCCGACAGGCCGCCCTTTTTGCGCAGGCTCTCGAAGTCCTGGGCGCGCCCGGTCAGCATCTTGTGGACGTAGGCCTGGTGGCCGGTGTCGAAGATGATCGGGTCGTGCGGCGAGTCGAACACCCGGTGCAGCGCGAGCGTCAGCTCGACGACGCCGAGGTTGGGCCCGAGATGCCCCCCGGTCGCAGCGACCTTGTGGATCAGGAACTGCCGAATCTCGGCTGCCAGATCGCGGAGCTGCTGTTGGGAGAGGTACTGCAGATCAGCGGGCCCGCGGATCTGTTCCAGCATCCCGTTAGTCTACGCAGCCGCGGCCGGATCACTACCCGACTATTGTTCCCCCCATGCGCGCCGAGGAACTCGCCGAGGACTTCCCGGTCGTGACGGTCGACTCGGACGCCCTGGACGCCGCCCGCCTGCTCGCCGAGCACCGGCTGCCCGGGATCGTCGTCACCGACGGGTCCGGCAAGCCCTCCGCGGTGCTGCCGGCCTCCCAGGTGGTCCGGTTCATCGTCCCGAAGTACGTGCAGGACGACCCCTCGCTGGCCGGGGTGCTCAACGAGTCCATGGCCGACCGCGCCGCGGACAAGCTGAGCGGAAAGACCGTCGGGGACATGCTGCCCGACCACCTCACCAACGTGCCGTGGGCCCACGCGGACGACACCATCATCGAGGTCGCCGCGGTGATGGCCCGGCTGCGCAGCCCGCTGATCGCCGTGGTCAAAGACCAGGCGTTGGTCGGCGTCATCACGGCATCGCGTCTGTTGGCCGCGGCACTCAAACACTAAAAGCCTTGAGCATCCGGGACAGTCGATGAGCGTCGTGGCGGTCGTCGTGTTCGTCGTCGCCTACGCGCTGATCGCCAGCGACCGCGTCAACAAGACCCTGGTCGCGCTCACCGGCGCCGCGATCGTCGTCGCCATGCCGATCATCAACTCCGAGGACGTCTTCTACTCGCATGAGACCGGAATCGACTGGGACGTCATCTTTTTGCTGCTGGGCATGATGATCATCGTCAGCGTGCTGCGCCAGACCGGCGTGTTCGAGTACGTCGCGATCTGGTCCGCCAAGCGCGCCCGCGGCTCGCCCCTGCGCGTGATGATCCTGCTGGTGTTGGTCACCGCGATCGCGTCGGCGCTGCTCGACAACGTCACCACGGTGTTGCTGATCGCCCCGGTGACCCTGTTGGTGTGTGACCGGCTGGCGATCAACGCGGCGCCGTTCCTGATGGCCGAGGCGTTCGCCTCCAACATCGGCGGCACCGCGACCCTGATCGGCGACCCGCCCAACATCATCATCGCCAGCAAGGGCGGCCTGACCTTCAACGACTTCCTCTTGCACCTGACGCCGCTGGTGATCATCGTGATGGCCGTCCTGATCGTGTTGCTGCCCCGCCTTTTTCGCGGTTCGTTCGCCGTCGACCCGGAGCGGGTCGCCGACGTCATGTCGCTGGAAGAGAAGGAGGCCATTCGCGATCACCGGCTGCTGATCGCCTGCGGCGTCGTGCTGGCGGCGGTGTTCGCGGCGTTCATCGCCCATTCGGCGCTGCACATGGAGCCCTCGATAGTCGCGCTTTTGGGCGCCGGGATCCTGATCGTGGTGTCGCGGCTGGAACATTCCGACTACTTGTCCAGCGTCGAGTGGGAGACGCTGCTGTTCTTCGCCGGGCTGTTCGTCATGGTCGGCGCGCTGGTCAAGACGGGCGTCGTCAAGCAGCTGGCGCATTTGGCGATCACCGCGACCGGTGGCAACACCCTGTTGGCCACCATGGTGATCCTGGCCGCGTCGATGTTGATCAGCGGGGTCGTCAACAACGTTCCGTACGCCGCGACGATGGCGCCCATCGTCGCCGACCTGGTGCCGGCGCTCGGCGACCACGTCAACCCCGGGGTGTTGTGGTGGGCGCTCGCGATCGGGACCGACTTCGGCGGCAACCTGACCGCCGTCGGCGCCAGCGCCAACGTCATCGTGCTCGGGCTCGCCGCGCGCGCCGACAGTCCCATCTCGTTTTGGGAATTCACCCGCAAGGGCGCGGTCGTGACGGCGATCTCGGCCGCGCTGTCGGCGCTTTACCTGTGGCTGCGGTATTTCGTGTTCGGCTGAGCGTCAAAGCGTCAGCAGCGCCACGCACTCGGTGTGGTGGGTCAGCGGGAACGCGTCGAAAACTTTGATCTTCTCGACGGTGTAGCCGTGGCCCCGGTACAGGCCGATATCGCGCGCGAAAGACGCTGCCTCACAGCCGATGTGGACCACGCGCGGCACCCCGGCGGCGGCCAGCAGGTCGATGACGTCGCGCCCGGCGCCGGCGCGCGGCGGATCCAGCACGGCGACGTCGGCTTTCGAACCGCGCTGGGCCGTCAGCGCCCGGCGGACCGAGTCGGTGACGACGTCGACCTGCGGCAGGTCGGCCAGCGCGGTGCGCGCGGCCCGCGTCGCCGAGCGCGAGGTGTCGACGGTCACGACCCGCCCCGACTCCCCCACCGCGTCGGCGAGCGTGGCGGCGAAAACCCCGGCGCCGCCGTAGAGGTCCCACACGGTCATGCCGGTGGCGGGTTGCGCCCAGTCCGCGACCAGGCCGCTGTAGACCGCGGCCGCGTCCCGGTGCGCCTGCCAGAACGCGGTCACCGGCACCCGCCAGGAGCGCCCGCCCACCCGTTGCACCGCCTCGTAGCCGCCCTCCGCTACCGCGGTCGCGGTTTGCCCGCCGTGGCGCAGGGTGCGCACCACGTGGCGCCGGCCGTCGTCGTCGACGGCCACGTGCAGCTGCGCGCCGGCGGGCCACGCGGCCCCGGAGGAATCGTGAGCCAGGCCGTCCAGCATCCCCGGCGGCAGCTGCGCGCAGCGCAGGTCGGTCACCAGCTCGTCGCTGTGATACCGGTGGAAGCCGGGCCGGCAATCCGCGCCCACGTCCAGCCGCACCCGGGTGCGCCAACCCGTCGGGCCGGAGTCCGACAGCGGTTCGGCGCCCTCGGCGCCGCTCCACTGGTGACCGCCCAGTCGTTGCAGCTGATTGGCCACGACGTGCGCCTTGAGCGCGCGGGCCGCCTCCGGCGCGGCGAACGCGAGGTCGCAGCAGCCGGCGCCGCCGACGCCGGCGATGGGGCACATCGGCTCGACCCGATCGGCGGACGGCTCGATCACCTCGAGAGCCTCTGCGTGCCAATAGGATCCGCGCTCGGCGGTGACACGAGCCCGCACCCGCTCGCCGGGCAGGGCGTAGCGGACGAACACGACCCGGCCCTCGTGATGCGCCACGCAGCTGCCCCCGTTGGCCGGGGCGCCGGTCACCAGCGTCAGCATGTTGGGTTTCAACGCCGTGCTCAGTCGAAGATTCCGCGTCGGGCGTCGCCGGGTGCGGCGTGCGGCTGCAGCGCCTTGAGGCGCTCCGACGAATTCAATTGCCACGGAACGGAAGTCACCATCACGTTGGGCATGAACAGCAATCGGCCCTTGAGCCGCAGCGCGCTCTGGTTGTGCAGCACCTGCTCCCACCAATGGCCCACCACGTACTCGGGGATGAACACCGTCACCACGGTCCGCGGCGAATCCTTGCTGACCCGTTTGACGTAATCGAGTATCGGCCGGGTGATTTCACGGTAGGGCGAGGCAATGACCTTGAGCGGCACACTGATGTCGCTTTCCTCCCACTTGTGCACCAGGTCTCGGGTTTCGGCGTCGTCGACGCTGACGGTGAGGGCCTCGAGCGTGTCCGGGCGGGTCGCGCGCGCGTAGGCCAGCGCGCGCAGCGTCGGCAGGTGCAGCTTGGACACCAGGACCAGGGCATGGTTGCGGCTCGGCAGCACGACGTCGTGCTGGGCGGCCTCCTGCTCCTCCAGTTCCCGGCTGACGGTGTGGTAGTGCTTGCGGATCAGCTTCATCATCAAGAACAGCAAGCCCATCGCGAAGAGGGCGATCCACGCCCCCGCGACGAACTTGGTGATGAGGACGACCAGCAACACCGCGCCGGTGCAGATCAACCCGACCGTGTTGACCACCCGCGAGCGCATCATCTTTCGCCGCACCCGCGGGTCGGTCTCGGTGCGCAGCAGGCGGGTCCAGTGCCGGACCATCCCAATCTGACTCAGCGTGAACGAAATGAACACACCGACGATGTACAGCTGGATCAGCGCCGTCACCTCGGCGCGGAAGGCGATGATCGCCAGCAGCGCGGCCCCCGAGAGGAACAGGATCCCGTTGGAGAACGCCAACCGGTCGCCGCGGGTGTGCAACTGGCGCGGAAGGTAACTGTGCTGCGCCAGAACCGAACCCAGCACCGGGAACCCGTTGAACGCGGTGTTGGCCGCCAGCACCAGGATCAGCGCGGTGACCGTGGCGATCAGCAGGAACCCGATGTGAAAGCTGCCGAACACCGTCTCGGCCAGCTGGGTGACCAGCGTCTTCTGGTAGTAGTTCGGCGGGGCACCGCCCAGTTGGGTCGCGGGGTCCTCGACGAGCTGCACCCCGATCTTCTCGGCCAGCACGATGATGCCCATCAGCAGGGTCACCGCGATGGCGCCCAGCATCATCAGCGTCGTCGCCGCGTTGCGCGACTTGGGTTTTTGAAAAGCCGGCACCCCGTTGCTGATCGCCTCGACACCCGTCAGCGCCGCGCACCCGGAGGAAAACGACCGCGCCACCAGGAACGCCAACGCCAAACCGACGACCTGGCCGTGCTCGGCATGCATCTGGAAACCGGCGGACTCGGCCCGCAGCGGGTTGCCCAACACGAAAATGCGGAACAGGCCCCAGCCGATCATGGCGAGGACCCCGACGATGAACGCGTAGGTCGGGATGGCGAAGGCCACCCCGGACTCCCGGATCCCGCGCAGGTTCAGGGCCATCACCAGCAGGATGGCCGCCACGCAGAACAGCACCTTGTGCTGCGCCACGACCGGGATCGCCGAGCCGATGTTGGACATCGCCGACGCCGTCGAAACCGCAACGGTGAGAACGTAATCCACCATCAGGGCGCTGGCGACGACCAGACCGGCGGTGTCGCCGAGATTGGTGGTGACCACCTCGTAGTCGCCGCCGCCCGACGGGTAGGCGTGCACGTTCTGGCGGTAGCTGGCGACCACGACCAGCATTACCGCGGCCACGGCGAGACCGATCCAGGGCGTCATCGCGTAGGCGGTGACCCCCGCGACCGAGAGCATCAGGAAGACTTCCTCGGGCGCATACGCCACCGAGGACAGCGCATCGGAGGCGAACACCGGCAAGGCGATCCGTTTGGGCAGCAGTGTGTGACTCAGCCGGTCGCTGCGTTGGGGCCGGCCGATGAGCAGCCGGCGCGCAGCGGTCGAAAGTTTGGACACGAGAGCCAAGAGTAAGCCCACCCGGGCTTGCTAGCGTTTCGTAGGCAACAATGTTCGTCGACTGGCCGAATCCGCCGGAAGGACGTCAAGTGCGCGTGGTTGTGATGGGTTGCGGCCGGGTGGGCTCGTCTTTGGCCGACGGGCTCTCCCGAATCGGCCACGACGTGGCGGTCATCGACCGCGACAGCACCGCGTTCAACCGGCTCAGCCCCGAGTTTGCGGGCGAGCGGGTGCTGGGCCAGGGCTTCGACCGGGACGTCCTGCTGCGGGCCGGCGTCGAGGGAGCCGATGCGTTCGCGGCGGTGTCGTCCGGGGACAACTCCAACATCATCTCGGCCCGGCTGGCCCGGGAAACCTTCGGTGTGCGGCGCGTCGTCGCCCGGATCTACGACGCGAAGCGCGCCGAGGTCTACGAGCGCCTCGGGATCCCCACCATCGCCACGGTGCCGTGGACCACCGACCGCCTGCTCAACCTGCTCACCCGGGAAGGCGAGACCGCCAAGTGGCGCGATCCGACCGGCACCGTAGCCGTGGCCGAGGTCGACCTGCACGAGGAGTGGGTGGGGCACCGCGCCACCGAGCTGGAGCAGGCCACCGGCGCGCGGGTTGCGTTCGTCATCCGGTTCGGCACGGGCGTGTTGCCGGAGCCGAAGACGGTCATCCAGGCCGGCGACCAGGTCTACATCGCCGCTATCTCCGGCCGCGCCGCCGAGGCGGTGGCCATTGCGGCGCTGCCGCCCAGTGAGGACCTCGAGGCGGGAGCCGTCAAGTGAAAGTAGCCGTCGCCGGGGCGGGCGCGGTCGGCCGGTCGGTCACTCGCGAGCTGGTCGAGAACGACCACGACGTCACCCTGATCGAACGCAACCCCGACCACGTCGACGTCGACGCCATCCCGGCCGCGCACTGGCGCCTGGGCGACACCTGCGAGCTGAGCCTGCTGCAGTCGATACACCTGGAGGATTTCGACGTCGTCGTCGCCGCGACCGGGGACGACAAGGTCAACGTGGTGCTCAGCCTGTTGGCCAAGACGGAATTCGCCGTGCCGCGGGTGGTGGCCCGGGTCAACGATCCGCGCAACGAATGGCTGTTCACCGACGCGTGGGGCGTGGACGTGGCGGTGTCCACGCCGCGGATGCTGGCCTCGCTGATCGAGGAGGCCGTTGCCGTCGGTGATCTGGTGCGGCTCATGGAATTCCGCCGCGGGCAGGCCAACCTGGTCGAGATCACCCTCCCCGACGACACGCCCTGGGGCGGCAAGCCGGTGCGCCGGCTGCAGCTGCCGCGGGACGTCGCGCTGGTGACGATCCTGCGCGGTCCGCGGGTGATCGTGCCGGAGGCCGACGAGCCGCTCGAGGGCGGCGACGAACTGCTTTTCGTCGCGGTCACCGAGGCCGAGGAGGAGCTGCAGAAGCTCCTGCTGCCGGAGGCGGAGCCCGCAGGCTAGTCGGCCGCGGTCTCTGCGGCGCCGGCTTCGTCGGGGGCCGGCAGGGCGCGCTGCACGGCCCTGATCGCCGCGTACGTCGCCACCGCGGCCAGCACGGTCAGCGGCCAACCCATCGCGATCCGCGCCACCCCGAGCCACCCGGTCTGATCGGCGTCGTAGAGCAGCCGCTGGACCACGAATCGCGCGGCGAAGACCACGGTCCAGCACAGCGTGGCGATGTCGAACGCGTACACGGCCCGCGACACGGCGCGCCAGCCGCGGTCACGGCCGGTGGCCCAGCTCCAGGCGTAGCCGACCAGCGGCCGACGGATCAGCACCGAGACCGCGAAGACCACCGCCCACAACAGCGACATCCAGATCCCAAGCAGGAAATAGCCCTTCGACTGCCCCACGACGTAGGCGATCAGCGCGCAGACGGCGACGCCGATGAAACCCGAAAACGCCGGCTGGGTGGATTCGCGGCGAACGAGCCGCCATACCAACACCAGTGCCGCCACGCCGAGCGCGGACGCGATGGCGGCCACCAAACCGGACAGGCTGGACACCGCGACGAAGACGACCACCGGCAGCGACGAGTAGATCAGGCCGCTCACCCCGCCCACCTGGGTCAGCAGCCGCTCCGGGGCAACACGATTAGTAGTCACGGTTCCCCGATCGCCGGGGACGGTCACCGTTGAATTTCGTAGTGCGGGTTGTAGATCGCCTTGGTCCCGTTCTCGAGCTTGCCGAGCCGCCCCCGCACCCGAAGCGTGCGGCCGGAGTCGATGCCGGGGATTCGGCGCTGACCCAGCCACACCAGCGCGACCGTGTCGGTGCCGTCGAACAGTTCCGCGCGGACCCCGCCGGAACAACCCTTGCCGTTCGTTTCCACGCTGCGCAGGGTGCCGATCATGGTGACCTCCTGGCCACGCTCACAATCGATCGCACGCTGCGCGCCGGCGCTGTCGACTTCGTCCGACAGCTCTTCGGAATCGCGTTGCTCCGGGTCCTCCGTCAATCGACGGGTGAGCCGGCGCAGATACCCTTGGGCCCCCATGGCCCCTCCTGACACTGGTGATAAAGCTTCGGCGCTTTCTCTATGCCAACGGACACCGTAGACCTCTTGGTTCCCCGGTGCCAACAGAACGAAACGTGATGTTGGACGCTCCGCAAGGGCCGGGCAATATCAAAGGGTGACTGTCGATCTGCGCGGTGTCGCGACGGTGTTATTGGCCGGAACCGGCTCCGACGACGACTACGTCCACCGGGCGTTTTCTCGCCCGTTGCGCGATGTCGGCGCCACGTTGGTCGCCCCGTCGCCGCGGCCGGATCGGTTGATCGACGGGTACCTGTCGGCGTTGGACGACGCGGCGCGCGACGGGCCGATCGGCGTCGGCGGGGTGTCGATCGGCGCGGCCGTGGCGGCCGCGTGGGCGCTGGCCCATCCCGAGCGCACGGTCGCCGTCCTGGCCGCGCTGCCCGCGTGGGCCGGCGCCCCGCACGACGCGCCGGCCGCACTGGCGGCGCGACACTCGGCCGCGCAGCTGCGCGCCGACGGGTTGGCGGCCACGACGACGCAGATGCGGGCGTCCAGCCCGCCGTGGTTGGCCGACGAGCTGACCCGGTCCTGGCGCGCCCAATGGCCGCTGTTGCCCGACGCGATGGACGAGGCGGCGGCCTACGTCGCGCCCAGTTGCGCCGACCTGGCCCGGCTGGCCGCGCCGCTGGCGGTGGCCGCGGCGGTCGACGACCCCATCCACCCGCTGCAGGTGGCCGTCGACTGGGTCGCCGCCGCCCCGCGGGCGGCGCTGCGGACCGTGACACTGGATCAGATGGGCACCGACACCGCCGCGCTGGGCGCCGCCTGTCTGGCCGCGCTGGCCGAGCTGTAGCCGGGACTACCCGCCCGTCGTCGTGCGCAGCTGCTGCATCGCCGATCCCTCGGCGCTGCGGCGGGCCGCCGGCTCGTCGGGCGGCTGCTCCTGGGCCTGCTGCTGCTGGGCGGCCGCGGCCGCCCGCAATTGTTCGGCCATCGGCTCGGGCAGCTGCACGGGCAACGGCGTGCGCACGGGCAGCGGTGTGTCGCCACGGCGAACCACGGTGTCCGCCAACGCCGTTCGCGCCTCACGCTCCAGCGCTTCCATGGTCTCGTGCGACCCGTTGACGACGCAGCGGATCATCCAGCGGTAGCCGTCGACCCCGATGAAGCGCACCACGCCCTGGGCGGTCCCGACCACCTCCCGGCCCCACGGGCCGTCCTTGATGCTGACCTTCGCCGAGTCCTTGCGCAGCGACTCGGCGAGTTCCCCGGCCACCTCGCGCCACAGGCCGCCCGTCTTGGGGGCCGCGTAGGCGGCGATGGTGAACCGGCCGTTGGCCGTGACCACCCACACCGCGCTGGGCACGCCGGTCTCGGTCAGCTCGACCTGCAGCTGGCCGGCCTCCGGCATGGGGATGAGCACCGAACCCAGGTCGAGGCGGGCCAGTTCGGCGACCGCCGGGTCGTCGAAGTCGTCGATGTCGAACGGGCCCTCGAGCTCGTCCTCGAACTCTTCGTCGACCGGATCCGCGGGGGCTTCCGTCTCGACCGCGTCGTCGCTGTCGTCTTTGCCTGATCTACCAAGTGCCATCACAAACTCGCATGTCCGCCGGAGGAACCGTGACCACCGTCGCCACGGGATGTTTCGGCCAGCCCGGCCTCGTCGAACGACGACACCTCGACCAGCTCGACCAATTCGACCCGCTGCACCAGCAATTGGGCGATCCGGTCACCGCGGTGCACCACGATCGGCTCCGCCGGGTCGAGGTTGATCAGCGAGACCTTGATTTCGCCGCGATACCCGGCGTCGATGGTGCCCGGGCTGTTGACGATCGAAAGCCCTACCCGCGCAGCCAATCCCGAGCGGGGATGCACCAACCCCACCATCCCGAACGGAATGGCGACCGCGACGCCCGTTCGCACCAGAGCCCGCTGCCCCGGATCTAGCTTGACGTCTTCCGCGCTGTACAGGTCGACCCCGGCGTCGCCGTGGTGGGCGCGACTGGGCAGCGGAAGCTCGGGGTCGAGGCGCACAACTTTCATTTCAAAGCCAGACTGGTCGACACGGGGCCACAGACTACCCTTGACCGCGTGTCTGCTACCCGCGTCGCGCCGCACAATGTGCGATATCGCGAACGCCTTTGGGTGCCGTGGTGGTGGTGGCCATTGGCTTTCGGGCTGGCGGCGCTGATCGCGTTCGAAGTCAACCTCGGTGTTCGTTCCCTGCCCGACTGGCTGCCGTACGCAACGCTGTTCGTGGTGGCCGCCGGGACGCTGCTGTGGCTGGGCCGCGTCGAGATCCGCGTCACCGCGGACCCGGCCGCCCCGGGCGGGGTGGAACTGTGGGCCGGCGAGGCACACCTGCCGGTCACTGTCATCGCCCGTTCCGCCGAGATCGCCCCCACCGCGAAGTCGGCGGCACTCGGCCGGCAGCTCGACCCGGCCGCCTACGTCCTGCACCGGGCATGGGTCGGCCCAATGGTTCTGGTAGTCCTCGATGACCCAGACGACCCCACGCCGTACTGGCTGGTGAGCTGCCGCCACCCGGAGCGGGTGCTGTCGGCATTGCGCAGCTGACCGTTCAGGCTGCGCAGTCGGTACAGATCATCACGCCGTTCTTCTCGCTGGCGAGACGACTGCGGTGTTGAACCAGAAAGCAGCTCGAGCAGGTGAACTCGTCAGCCTGCTTCGGGATGACGCGAACGGACAGCTCCTCGCCGGACAGGTCGGCGCCAGGCAGTTCGAAATTCTCGGCGGATTCAGATTCGTCCACGTCGACCACGGCCGAGGCCGCCTCGTTCCGCCGTGCTTTGAGCTCCTCCAGCGAGTCTTCCGAGACGTCGTCCGTCTCGGTGCGCCTCGGAGCGTCATAGTCGGTAGGCATATCAATCCCGCCCTATCCCCTCAACAGGCCTCGTTAACCTCAAGCAACGCTTTGTACCAGCGTCGAACGCATCCACCAAATGATTCGTGCCCGTATCCCCCACCATTAAGGTGTGATTTACGTCACATCCCCGAATTGACCCTTGTCTTGAGTCTCAAACGGTGCAGTTAGAGTTCCCCTGTGGTCGCGCAAATCACCGAGGGTACCGCTTTTGACAAGCATGGACGCCCCTTTAGGCGCCGCAACCCCCGGCCCGCCATCGTCGTCGTGGCGCTGCTGGTGGTGGCGACCGCGGTGGTGTGGACGGTGGCGCTGACGCGTCCGGCGAAGGTGCACGAGGCCGTGGTGTGCAACCCGCCGCCGCAGCCGCCCGGCTCGGCCGCGCCGCAACTCGGTGAGCAGGTGTCCCGCAGCGCCATGGCCGACGTCAACCCGGCCAAACTCGCCGACACCAAGGTCCGCGTCCTCAACGCCAGCGGCCGCGGCGGGCAGGCCGGCGACGTCGCCGGCGCGATGAAGGACCTGGGCTTCGCCCAGCCGACCGCCGCCAACGACCCCCTCTACGCCGGCACCCGGCTGAACTGCGTGGGCCAGATCCGCTTCGGCACCGCCGGGCAGGCGACCGCGGCGTCGGTATGGCTCGTGGCGCCGTGCGCGGAGCTGTACAACGACAACCGCGCCGACGACTCCGTCGACCTGTCCCTCGGCACGGAGTTCGGCTCCTTGGCCCACAACGACAACATCGACGCGGTGCTGGCCAGCCTGCGACCCGGTGCCACCGAAGCGTCGGATCCCGCACTGCTGCAAAAGATTCACGCCAGCAGCTGCTGACCCCTCATTCCGGCAGCGGCCCCAGGCCGTCGAACCGTTGCAGGGCGGCCAGCAGCTCGTCGGCGATTCCGGGGGCGGCGGCCACCACCAACCCTTCGCTGCCCACCGGGCCGTTCGGCTCGGGCACCAGGACGCGGGCGCCCGCCTCTGCCGCGATCAGCGCGCCGGCCGCGCGGTCCCACACCTGCAGCCCGTGCTCGTAGAAGGCGTCCAACCGGCCCGCCGCGACCATGCACAGGTCCAGCGCCGCGGAACCGATGCGGCGCACGTCGCGCACCGCCGGCAGGATGTGCGCCAACAGCGCCGCCTGACTCGCCCGGCGCCGCCGTGAATACCCAAACCCGGTGCCCAGCAACGCCATCGACAAATCGTCGACGGCGGCGCAGCGCAGCGGCCGCGTCCCGCGATCGTCGGTGACGTGCGCGCCGAGGCCCGTCGCCGCCGAGTAGACGCGCCCGGCGACGACGTCGGCGACCGCCCCCGCCACCGACAGGCCGTCGATCTGCGCGCCCACCGACACCGCGTAGGCGGGGATGCCGTAGACGAAATTCACTGTGCCGTCGATGGGATCGAGCACCCAGGTGATCGCGCCGGACTGCGCGTCGGCGGGCCCGCCGCCCTCCTCTCCGAGAATCGGGTCGCCGGGCCGCAGTTGGGCCAACCGGTCCCGCAACAGCCGCTCGGTCTCGGTGTCGACGACGGTCACCGGGTCGGTCGGGGTGGTCTTCGACCGCACCGCGCCATCGGCCGCGACCGACGCCGTCGGGCCGAACACCTCGGCGCGCCGGCGAAGCACGAACTCGGCGGCCTCGGCGGCCAAGCTTTCGGCCACCGAACGCAGTTGCGCGGGCTCGTTATCAGGTCGCGTCACCGGTCCATCGCATCACAGACGCCACGGCCGCGCAGACCCCCAGCCGGGGTACCGGTGGAGCTAAGGTGATCGGACAGGCCAAGTCTCGCCGAGGAGTTTCGATGACCAGCACCGACTCGATCACGGGCGCGCCGCCCGACGCGGCCACCGGCAAGCCGCAGCGCCGGGGGTTCGGCGTCGACGTCGGCGGCAGCGGCATCAAGGGCGGCATCGTCGACATGGACACCGGGCTGCTGATCGGCGAGCGCATCAAGGTGCTGACCCCACAACCGGCCACGCCGAAGGCGGTCGCCAAGGCCATCGCCGAGGTCGTCAATGGGTTCGGGTGGACCGGGCCCCTGGGGGTGACCTACCCCGGCGTCGTCACCCACGGCGTCGTGCAGACGGCGGCCAACGTCGACAAGGCGTGGATCGGAACCAACGCGCGGGACGTGATCAGCGCCGAACTCAACGGCCAGGACGTCACGATCCTGAACGACGCCGACGCGGCCGGGCTCGCCGAGGAGCGCTACGGCGCGGGCCGCGAACAATCGGGCCTGGTCGTGCTGCTCACGTTCGGCACCGGGATCGGGTCCGCGGTCATCCACAACGGGACCCTGATTCCCAACACCGAATTCGGCCACCTCGAGGTCGGCGGCAAGGAGGCCGAGCAGCGCGCGGCGTCGTCGGTCAAAGAACGCAACGGCTGGAGCTACGAAAAGTGGACCCAGCAGGTCACACGGGTGCTGGTGGCCATCGAAAACGCGATCTGGCCGGATTTGTTCATCGCGGGCGGCGGCATCAGCCGCAAGGCCGACAAATGGCTGCCGCTGCTGGAAAATCGCACCCCGGTGGTGGCCGCCGCCCTGCAAAACACCGCCGGCATCGTCGGCGCGGCGATGGCCGCCACCTCGGACGTGACGCACTGAATTTTGCCCGGTAGGCCGGTAGGAGCGCGCGCTGTCGTTACAATGGTCCTCGGCGACCGCCCGACTGAAAGCGTGCGAGCACTCACGCTGATCTCCAACGCCGACATTCGACATAGCAGACACTTTCGGTTAACCATGCCCAAACCCACCGAAAGTGCGTCCGACCGAAGGGGTGTAAGTGGCAGCGACCAAGGCAAGCCCGGCGACCGATGAGCCGGTGAAACGCACCGCCACGAAGTCTCCATCGTCCCCCGCCAAGCGCTCGCCGGCGAAGGCCGCCAATGGCGCCGCCGCCCCGGCGAAACGGGCCGCCAAGGCCGCGCCGCGGGCCGCCAAGTCCGCCCGGGGACCCGAGGCCGCAGCGCCCGACGAGGCCCCGAAGAAAGCCCGCTCCGCGGCCAAGGGCGCCAAGGCGCCGTCCGGCCGCGGCACGAAGGCGGCCAAAGGCGCGAAGGACGGCGAGGCCGACCTCGAGCTCGAAGCCGACGCCCAGGTCGAGGTCGAGGATCTCGACGCCGAGCCGGACCTCGAGGTCGAGCCCGTCGAGGACCTGGACATCGACGCCGACGACCTCAACCTCGACGACCTCGAAGTCGACGTGGCCGCCGACGGCGAAGAGGCCGACCTCGAGGCGGACGACGCCGAGGACGGCGAGGAGGAGGCTGCGGCCGCGCCCGCCGCGAAGACCAAGACCGCCGCCGCCGCCGAGGAAGAGGAAATCGCGGAGCCCTCCGAAAAGGACAAGGCTTCCGGCGATTTCGTCTGGGACGAAGACGAATCCGAGGCGCTGCGCCAGGCCCGCAAGGACGCCGAACTCACCGCGTCCGCGGACTCGGTTCGCGCCTACCTCAAGCAGATCGGCAAGGTGGCGCTGCTCAACGCCGAGGAAGAGGTCGAGCTCGCCAAGCGCATCGAGGCCGGCCTGTACGCCACGCAGCTGATGGCCGAGCACGCCGAGCGCGGCGACAAACTGCCCGCCGCCCAGCGCCGCGACATGATGTGGATCTGCCGCGACGGCGACCGCGCGAAAAACCATCTGCTGGAAGCGAACCTGCGCCTCGTGGTGTCGCTGGCCAAGCGCTACACCGGCCGCGGGATGGCCTTCCTCGACCTCATCCAGGAAGGCAACCTGGGCCTCATCCGCGCGGTCGAAAAGTTCGACTACACAAAGGGATACAAGTTCTCCACCTACGCCACGTGGTGGATCCGCCAGGCCATCACCCGGGCGATGGCCGACCAGGCGCGCACCATCCGCATCCCGGTCCACATGGTCGAGGTGATCAACAAGCTGGGCCGCATCCAGCGCGAGCTGCTTCAGGATTTGGGCCGCGAGCCCACGCCCGAAGAGCTGGCCAAGGAGATGGACATCACGCCCGAGAAGGTGCTCGAGATCCAGCAATACGCGCGCGAGCCGATCTCGCTGGACCAGACCATCGGCGACGAGGGCGACAGCCAGCTCGGCGACTTCATCGAGGACAGCGAGGCCGTGGTGGCCGTCGACGCGGTGTCGTTCACGCTGCTGCAGGACCAATTGCAGTCGGTGCTGGAGACGCTGTCCGAGCGCGAAGCCGGCGTAGTACGGCTGCGCTTCGGCCTCACCGACGGCCAGCCGCGCACCCTGGACGAGATCGGGCAGGTTTACGGCGTGACCCGCGAGCGCATCCGCCAGATCGAGTCCAAGACCATGTCAAAGTTGCGCCACCCCAGCCGTTCTCAGGTTCTGCGCGACTACCTCGACTAGTTCACCGCACCCCGGGTCACCGACGGCCCGGGGGCCGCGCGATGCCGCGACAGCAGGCGCGCCGCTTGACCCGGCGCACCGAGCTGCAGCATCGCCGCCAACGCCGTTTCGAGAATTACTTCTTGCTGCACGCGGCTGCCGCCGATGGATCCGAGCCCGGGCAGCGATTCGATGAGATAGTCGAGCGCGGCGCGCGGCTCGCCCTCGGTCAACGCGATCAGGCCCTCGCCGATGAGGCGCAACGTCGACGCCTGCGCGTCGGTGGCGCCGGGAACATCGATCGCGCGGATCGCGGCCGGGTCGTTCGCGGCGGCCAGCACCAACAGCGCGTGAAACGCGATGAACGGCGTCTGCGGCGTGTACGCGAGCGAGCCGGCCTCGACGAGCACCGCCATCGGGTCGGGCGGGGTGACCCAGTCGGGATGTAGTCGCGCGCGCCATGCCAGCGACCCGGCGTCGACCAGACAACGAACGTCCTTCGAGTGCGGCGGCGCGAGGAACGCGGCGTACCGGCGCGCCGCGGCGGCCGCGTCGCCCATCGCGAGCTCGTGCAGCGCGGCGTGCCACTGAAAGTGCGGGACGTAGCGCTGGGTGCTGCCGTCGCCCGCGATCCAGTCCGTCAGCCACTTCAGCCCCGCGCCGTGCGCATCGGTCTCGTAGTGCACGTGCGCCAGCGCGTGCGCGGCATTGCCGTTGCCCGGATCGAGTTCGAGCGCGGCGTCGGCCAGGTCGGCCGCGTCGTACCACAGGCCCTGCTCCGTGCGGCCGTAGGCGCGCAAGCCGAGATACCACGGCGCCTCGCCGTGCACGCCGGTGAACCGCTCGACGTACTGCCACGCGTCCGGCAACGCGTCACCGGCCCCCGCGAACGCGATCGACGGCGCCAGCACCAGCAACGCGACCGCGTCGTCCGGCACGCGCTCGAGGTGGTCGATGAGCGCGTCGGTGCCCGCCGCGTTTCCCTTCTCGCACCACGTCGCGATGGCCTCGACGTGGCTGCGGTCCTCGTCGCTCCCCCGGGCAAGCGCCGCCCGCGCCCGCGCGAGGTGGCCGGTGACGGCGTCGGGGCCGCCGGCGCGGTCGGGCCGTTCCGTGGCGATCATGGCGAGCGCGACGTGCGCCCGCGCGTGGTGCGGATCGTCGGCGACCGCCTCTGCGAAGGCGACCGACGCGCCGTCCTGAACCGCGAGCAGGCGACGCACGCCCTCGGCGTACGCCGCGGCCGCACCCGTGGATCGCGGCCCGGTCGCGACCAGACGGGGCACCCGTGCCGGGCGTTCGCGCGTGTCGGTGGCGAGCAGCTCGGCGATCGCGGCCGCCTGCGCGCGGATCTCCGGGATCGCGGTGGTCTCCCACTCCTCGCCCTGGCGGATCGAGCCCAGACACACGACGCCGGGGACCGTGCCGCCGGTCGCGTCGATGAGATAGCCGTCCGTATCGAGCCGCACCCCCACGCCGCACCGGTGCAGCGACGCGACGCCCGTGTCGAGCAGGTTCGCCCAGAGCTTGGAGCGTTGCAGGGACCGCCGATCCCACACGGCGCCGGTGGCGACGACGACGGCGTCCGCGCGCCGGCGCATGGATCGCCAGCTCGTCGTGACCACCAGCTCGACGCCGTCGCCGCGCAGCGACACGTCGGCGACCTCACCCGCCTCGATGCTCAGCTGGCCACCGTTGATCGCGTGATAGACCGCATCGGCGATCGTGGGCGGCATGCGGTGCCGAAGCACCTCCCACTGCCGCAGGTCTTCGCGCAGAAACCGGCGTTGGTCTTCCCACCCCATCGACCGCCACAGCCGCGGGGTGCGCGGGCGGAGCGCGTCGATGACTTGTCGCCAGTCCCAACCGTTTTCGCGCGCGTGCGCGAGGTCCGCGGTGAGCGCGGTGCGTAATGCGTCGAGCGAGACGTCGTCGGCGAGGGCGTCGACGTTGGGCAATTCGGCCGGTGCGCCGGTGGCGCGGAACCGGCGCGGGAGCGTGCCGTGCCGCGAAAGCAGGGTGACCGCGGCGCCGCGCGCCATGAGATGCAGCGCGACGTCGACGCCCGTGAGTCCCGAGCCGATCACCAGGACGCTGCCGGGCCGGCGCGCGGCCAGGGCGGCAAGCGCGCCCGGCGCCCAGGGGTCCACCACGACCTTGCCGTCGGTGGCCGAGTCCGCGTTCAAGGCCAACACCGGGGCGAAGGCGCGCTCCAGCGATTCGGGCATGCCGCCCGCGGGCCGCCCGGACGCGAGCACGACGGCGTCCGCCGACAGCGAACGTCCGTCGTTCAGGGTCAGGCGCGCCGGCGCGCCGGGCACCAACGCGACGACCTCCGCCCGCTCGATCCGCACGTCGGCGGTGGCGAGTTGTTCCCGCAGGTAGCGGCCGTATGCGAGGCGCGGCGCGAAGCTCTCGACCGGGGTGACGGCCCGCTCGTCGAGCCAGCGGCAAAAGTGATCGGGGTCGTCGGGCCACGCGGACATGCGCGCGGCGGGAACGTTCAACAGGTGGGTCGGGTCGTCGGTTCCGTAGGCCGCGCCGGTGCCGGGACGTCCGGACGCGTCGATCAGCGTGATCTGCGCCTGCGGTTGGCGCCGGCGCAGCTGGACCGCGGCCAGCAGGCCCGCGGCACCGCCGCCCACGATCGCGACGCGCATCATGGCGGAATGCTATATCGGCCGTCGCCGGTTAATTCCGGTTCGACGGATCGAGTTGCTCCAGCGCTCCGCTGGGGTCGTAGTACAGCTCCTGGCGGGCGATCCGGCCGTCGCGGTAGCGGTAGACCACCACGTACGTCGAGCGCAGGCGTTGGCCGCCCTGGTCCCAGTCGAATTCCACGCGCACGAACGCCGTGTCGGCGCCGGGCGTGATGGCGTAATCGACTGCCTCGTAGCGGATCTCCGCGCAGCCGCGGATGGTCAGCGCGATGAACTCGAGCGTGCGCTCGACGCCCTCGATCGGAGACGGCCAGTCGAAGAGGCGCACCGTCGGGCTCACGTACACCACGTCGGGCTGATAGAGGTCCCGCACGGTCGACACGTCGCCCGCCGCGAACGCCCGCGCGAAAAGCGCCTCCTGCGCGGCGAGCGCGTCGGCCGAGATGCCGGGCGTCATCGCGCCACCCCGACGAGCACGAAAACGCCTTGGGCCGTGCGGATTCCGAGGTTCGGTGTGCCGATGTTGACCCGCGTCACGGCCAACGCGGCTGCTTTACCCACACAGCACTCCTACCACCGGTGGCCGCGCGCGTAAAGCCTTTGGTGGCCAAGCCAATCGCGCGTACCGTGACCGCATGTCAACCAACCGCACACTGGTGTCGTCCGGCTCCGACTTCGAATCGGCGGTGGGCTATTCGCGGGCGGTGCGGGTCGGCCCGCACGTGGCGGTGGCCGGGACGACCGGCGCCGGACCCGCCGGTGACGTCGCCGCCCAGGCCCGAGAGGCGTTGCGCCGCATCGCTTTTTCGCTCGAGCAGGCGGGTGCCGGGCTCACCGACGTGGTGCGCACCCGCATTTACGTGACCGACATTTCGCGCTGGCGTGAGGTCGCCGCGGTGCACGCCGAGTTCTTCGGCGAGATCCGTCCGGTCGCGACCATGGTCGAGGTGTCGGCACTGATCGCTCCCGAGCTGCTGGTGGAGATCGAGGCCGACGCCTACGTCGGCTCCTGAGGCGCGGCCGGCGGGAAGGTGCCGTCCGCCGCAGGCGGGTAAGCGGTGACCCCGATCACAGCGCCCACCGGCAGCGGGCCGTACAGATGCGGGAACCGCATGGACTGCGGGTCCGTTGCCACCCCGGGCTCCCAGCGCACTGGCGAGTCCAGCAGTGCCGGGTCGATGTGCAGCAAGACCAGGTCGTCGCGGCCGCGGTAGAGGCGGTTGGCGGGCAGATGCACCTGCTCGGGCGTCGACAGGTGAATGAACCGGGAGCCGTCGGGCCCCGGCGCGTCGGGCGAAATCCCGCCCCGATCGCGGGCGCGGGACCACTCCTCGCGCCCGCACAGGTGCACCAGAACCGTCACGGTCGCTCAGCCTAAAACCCGTGAGAAACGACACACCCGATAACGATCGGGGAACAAGGCGAAAACGCCACACGTCTGAGACAGTGAATGAACGAGAACGGAGAAGCCATGCACGCAACTCTGACCAGTCCCGAGCTCACCAGAGCGGACCGCTGCGATCGCTGCGGTGCCGCCGCTCGAGTCCGCGCCAAGCTGCCTTCCGGACTTGAGCTTCTCTTCTGCCAGCACCACGCGAACCAGCACCAGTCGAAGCTGACCGAGCAGGACGCCGTGCTGGAGGTCAGCGAAAGCTAGTCCAGCCGAACTCACCCCTGGCCAATGTGGGCTGCGCGGGCGGTCATCGGCAATGCTGGACGGGTATGAGCGTCCAAGCCGCGCGGCCGTCCCGCCACCACATCCGGCGAATCAGTCTTCGGACCCTTGCCAAGAGCTGGGACGACTCCATTTTCTCCGAGTCGGCCCAGGCGGGATTCTGGTCGGCGCTTTCCACCCCGCCGCTGCTGTTGGGAATGCTGGGCAGCTTGGCCTACGTGGCGCCGCTGTTCGGCAAGGACACGCTGTCCTCGATCGAGAAGAGCATCATCTCGACCGCGCACAGCTTCTTCTCGCCGAGCGTCGTCAACGAGATCATCGAGCCCACCATCCGCGACATCACCGCCAACGCGCGCGGTGAAGTCGTCTCGCTCGGTTTCTTGATCTCGCTGTGGGCGGGATCGTCGGCGATCTCGTCGTTCGTCGACGCCGTGGTCGAGGCCCACGACCAGAGCCCGCTGCGACACCCGGTGCGACAGCGGTTCTTCTCGCTGTTCCTGTACGTGGTGATGCTGGTCTTCGTGGTGATCGCCGCGCCGGTGATGGTGGTGGGACCGCGCAAGGTGAGCGAACACATCCCGGTCGGACTGGCCAACGTGCTGCGCTACGGCTACTACCCGGCGCTGATCCTCGGGCTGATGATCGGGATCATGCTGCTGTACCGGGTGGCGCTGCCGGTGCCGCTGCCCAGCCACCGGCTGGTGCTGGGCGCCATCCTGGCCACGGCGGTGTTCCTGATCGCCACGCTGGGCCTGCGCTTCTACCTGCGGTGGATCACCAGCACCGGTTACACGTACGGCGCGCTGTCGACGCCGATCGCGTTCCTGTTGTTCGCGTTCTTCGGCGGCTTCGCGATCATGCTCGGCGCCGAGCTGAACGCCTCCATCCAGGAGGAATTCCCCGCGCCGAGGACACATGCCCACCGGCTGCGCAACTGGCTGCTGACGCGCCGGACCGCCCCCAAGCGGGTAGTCGACTTGCCCGCGGCGCCGTCCGACGTCGCGACGGCCGAGCCGCCGGCCTGATCAGCCCTTCTTGAGCCGCTCGTAGATCCGCTTGCACTCCGGGCAGACCGGGGAGCCGGGCTTGGCCGCCCGGGTGACGGGAAACACCTCGCCGCACAGCGCGACGACGTGGTTGCCCATCACGGCGCTCTCGGCGATCTTGTCCTTCTTGACGTAGTGGAAGTATTTCGGGGTATCGCTGCCGGTCCCGTCGTCGACGCGTTCGTCGGCCTCGGTGCGTTCGATCGTCTGGGTCTGCATGCCTCACATTGTGCCCCCTGACTCGCCGGTACCGGAATCGTTTGGTTGTGGGACAGTGGAGGTATGAAGCGCGGCGAAGAGCCAGGGTTCGACGGCTTCGACGACACCGGCCGTCCCGTCCTGATCACCTCCGCCGCGCCCTCTTACGAGGAGGAGCATCGCGCCCGGGTGCGGAAGTACCTGACGCTGATGGCGTTTCGGATCCCGGCGCTCATCCTGGCCGCCGTCGCCTACGGCGCCTGGCACAACGGCCTGATCTCACTGCTCATCGTGGCGGCCTCGGTGCCGTTGCCGTGGATGGCCGTGCTGATCGCCAACGACCGGCCACCGCGCCGCTCCGACGAGCCCAGGCGGTTCGACCAGACGCGGCGGCGCACTCCCCTGTTCCCCACCGCCGAGCGCCCGGCGCTCGAACCGCGGCGACCGCACCAGGACGGTTCCGGCTAGCCGCCACGGGCCGCACTTCTCAGGACATTCTCAGGTCGTCGGCACATCTGTGCACGTCAAGGCGTGTGAGATCACGCGCGGGCGGGAACTCCCAGGGCGGATCCATCGTTAGACGTGTTGACAGTGCAAAGCCGAACGGGAGGTCGCTATGGCGAACGCCAGCACAAGCAGGATCGACGGCGATCTGGATGCTCAAAGCCCCGCCGCGGACCTGGTGCGCGTTTATCTCAACGGCATCGGCAAGACGGCGTTGCTCAACGCGGCGGGTGAGGTAGAGCTGGCCAAGCGGATCGAAGCCGGCCTGTACGCCGAGCATCTGCTGGAAACGCGTAAGCGCCTCGGAGAGAACCGCAAACGCGACCTGGAGGCCGTCGCGCGCGATGGCCAGGCGGCGCGCCGCCACCTGCTGGAAGCGAACCTGCGGCTGGTGGTTTCGCTGGCGAAGCGCTACACGGGTCGGGGCATGCCGCTGCTGGACCTCATCCAGGAGGGCAACCTCGGTCTGATCCGCGCGATGGAGAAGTTCGACTACACAAAGGGATTCAAGTTCTCCACCTACGCGACCTGGTGGATCCGCCAGGCTATCACCCGCGGCATGGCCGACCAGAGCCGCACCATCCGGCTGCCGGTCCACCTCGTCGAGCAGGTCAACAAGCTGGCACGGATCAAGCGGGAGATGCACCAGAACCTCGGGCGCGAAGCCACCGACGAGGAACTCGCCGCCGAATCCGGCATCCCGGTCGAGAAGATCAACGACCTGTTGGAGCACAGCCGCGACCCGGTGAGCCTGGACATGCCCGTCGGCTCCGAGGAGGAGGCGCCGCTCGGTGACTTCATCGAGGACGCCGAGGCGATGTCGGCCGAGAACGCCGTGATCGCCGAGCTGCTGCACACCGACATCCGCAGTGTGCTGGCCACTCTCGACGAGCGCGAGCACCAGGTCATCCGGTTGCGCTTCGGCCTGGACGACGGCCAGCCGCGCACGCTCGATCAGATCGGCAAGCTGTTCGGGCTGTCCCGCGAGCGAGTCCGTCAGATAGAGCGCGACGTGATGTCCAAGCTGCGCAACGGCGAGCGGGCCGATCGGTTGCGCTCCTACGCCAGCTGATCGCTTCAGAGCCTGTAGCAAGTCGGTATGCCCGTCGCGCGAGCGGCGGGCATACTGCTTGCCGGGGACATCCGCAAGAGGCGTTGGGCCCATTCTTGCAGCTGGCCAAGTAGACTCAGCGTCAATGGAGGGTGCTGGATGAACGAGCTGGTTGATACCACCGAGATGTACCTGCGGACCATCTACGACCTCGAAGAAGAGGGCGTGACGCCGCTGCGTGCCCGGATCGCCGAACGCCTCGAACAGAGCGGGCCGACCGTCAGCCAGACCGTGTCCCGCATGGAGCGGGACGGCCTGCTCCACGTCGCCGGGGACCGCCATCTGGAGCTCACCGACAAGGGCCGCGCGCTGGCCATCTCCGTGATGCGCAAGCACCGCCTGGCGGAACGACTGCTCGTCGACGTCATCGGGGTGCCGTGGGAGGAAGTGCACGCCGAGGCATGTCGGTGGGAGCACGTGATGAGCGAGGAAGTCGAACGCCGGCTGGTGAAGGTGCTCAACAACCCGACCACCTCCCCGTTCGGCAACCCCATCCCGGGCCTGTTGGACCTCGGTGTGGGTCCCGATTCCGGCGCCGACGGCATCAACCTCGTCCGGTTGACCGAGCTGCCCGCCGGATCGCCGGTCGCCGTGGTCGTGCGCCAGCTCACCGAACACGTCCAGGGCGACATCGATCTGATCACCCGCCTCAAGGACGCCGGCGTCGTTCCCAATGCCCGGGTCACCGTCGAGACCAGCCCGTCCGGCGGCGGGGTCACGATCCTCATTCCCGGCCACGAAAACGTGACGCTGCCGCACGAGATGGCGCACGCCGTCAAAGTCGAGAAGGTCTGAGCGACCAGCACCGATCGCCACCGCTATCCCGCCCGGCGCCCGAACGCCCGCCGCGGCGGCAGCCGCACCCCCAGCCGCTTGGCCAGCCGGTAGCCGGTGGCCGCCAGCTTCCGGATGTCATCGGGCTTCATGCCGGACTGCAACGCCTGATCCAGCATTCCCGCCATCCGGTGGTCGGGGTCACCACGCAGCGCGGCGTCCAGCGACACCCCGGCGAGCGGGCCGTCGCCACGGGCGTACGCGCTGAACGCGAGCAGCACCAGCGCCTCGACCCGCCAGGGCGGCGGCAGGCGGCGCGCCAGCAGCGCCCACAGCGACTCGGCCTCCCCCGCCCGGTCGCCGACCGCCAGGGCGTACAGCGTGTCGCGCACCTCGACGTCGCTCAGCGCGCAGCCCAACCCGGCAAGCTCGGCCGCGGACAGCGTTTCGCCGCCGGCGACGCGGGAAGCGGCGGCCATCGCGTCTTGCACGTCGCGGCGCGCGCACCCGGTGGGATCGGCGCGATGGGCCACGTCGCGCCGCGCCGCCTGGCGCCGGACCGCGTCGGCCAACTCGGCGGCGCCCGCCGGGTCGTCGACCGCGATGACGGCCTGCAGGTCGGCGCGCCGGCGGTAGAGCCGCCGGCCGTCGAGCACCGCCGCCGCGGCCAACGGCGACGCCGACGGGTCGTCGACGAAGCCGCCGGAGCCGCAGCCGTCCACGCAATGCCAGCGCCCGCCGCGGGCCACCCGATCCACCACGTGCGCCGCATAGAGTTGAATTCCCCGCTGCGACAACGCCTCTGCCAGCTCGTCGCACAGCAGCCGGTACTCCTCGTTGCACCCCGGGCAGTGCGCGCAGTTCGCGTCGACGATCACCGCGATCGCCGCTTCCGGCCGGGCGGCGGCGGCGACTTCGGCCAGATGCCCGACGCGGTCGACGAGTTGCTCGGAGAGGTCGACCCGCATCACGGCCCCCAGTTCGCCGTGTTCCAGGGACACCAGGACCAATGAATTCTCCGGAACGAAGCCGAGAACGGCCGGTAGCGCCGCGATCAGCGCGCCGGGGCGATTGAGCTTGAAATCAGGTTGATGCGTCGTCATGGGCACCAACGCTGACGGGCGGCACCGTCGGGCCGTGCCCCCGCGACGCGATCGGGCCGCTCGTCTGTGGAGAAAGTCTGGACTGTGGGCCTTATCGTCTATGCATGGGTTCGATGCAGGAGTACGACATCGTCGTGATCGGTTCGGGACCGGGCGGCCAGAAGGCCGCCATCGCCTCGGCCAAACTAGGCAAATCCGTCGCCATCATCGAACGGGGCCGAATGCTTGGCGGTGTCTGCGTAAACACGGGCACGATCCCGTCAAAGACGTTGCGCGAGGCGGTGCTTTACCTCACCGGGATGAACCAGCGCGAGCTCTACGGGGCCAGCTACCGCGTCAAGGACCGGATCACCCCGGCCGACCTGCTGGCGCGGACCCAGCACGTGATCGGCAAGGAAGTCGACGTGGTGCGCAACCAGCTGATGCGCAATCGGATCGACCTGCTGATCGGTCACGGCCGCTTCGTCGACCCGCACACCGTCGTCGTGGAAGACCCGGGCCGCCGCGAAATGACCACTGTCAGCGGCGAATACATCGTCATCGCCACCGGCACCCGGCCGGCGCGGCCGTCCGGCGTCGAGTTCGACGAGGAGCGGGTGCTCGATTCCGACGGCATCCTCGACCTCAAGACGCTGCCGGGCTCGATGGTCGTCGTCGGCGCCGGCGTGATCGGCATCGAGTACGCGTCCATGTTCGCCGCCCTGGGCACCAAGGTCACCGTCGTCGAAAAGCGCGACGACATGCTGGATTTCTGCGACCCCGAGGTGGTCGAGGCGCTCAAATTCCACCTGCGCGACCTGGCGGTGACGTTCCGGTTCGGCGAGGAGGTCACCGCCGTCGACGTCGGGGCCGCGGGCACCGTCACCACGCTGGCCAGCGGCAAGCAGATTCCCGCCGAGACCGTCATGTACTCCGCCGGCCGCCAGGGCCAGACCGATCACCTCGACCTGCAAAACGCCGGCCTCGAGGTAGAGGGCCGCGGGCGGATCTGGGTCGACGACAAGTTCCGGACCAAGGTCGAGCACATCTACGCCGTCGGCGACGTCATCGGGTTCCCCGCCCTGGCCGCGACCTCGATGGAACAGGGCCGGCTGGCCGCCTACCACGCGTTCGGGGAAGCGTGCGACGGCATCACCGACCTGCAGCCGATCGGCATCTATTCGATTCCCGAGATCTCCTACGTCGGGTCCACCGAGGTGGAGCTGACCAAGAACGCGATCCCCTACGAGGTCGGGGTGGCGCGGTACAAGGAGCTGGCCCGCGGCCAGATCGCCGGCGACTCCTACGGCATGCTCAAGCTGCTGGTGTCGACCGACGACCGCAAGTTGCTCGGGGTGCACATCTTCGGGACCAGCGCCACCGAGATGGTGCACATCGGTCAGGCCGTGATGGGCTGCGGCGGGACGGTCGACTACCTGGTCGACGCGGTGTTCAACTATCCGACGTTCTCGGAGGCCTACAAGGTGGCCGCGCTGGACGTGACCAACAAGATGCGGGCGCTGTCGCAGTTCCGCCGCTGAGCTAGCAGCTGTCGTCGAGGTCGCCCAGCACCCGGTCGCCGGGGCCGCCGGCCTCGGCGCGGGCCAGCAGCTGCGCGGTTTGGGCGTCGAAGGGCGCCGAGTAGGACACGTTCGCGGCGCACCCGCCGCGCTCGAAACCGCCGATCAGACCGGTGAGCGTGGTGCCGCTCACCCACGGCGCCCCGCTGGTGCCGTCCACCAGGCCCTCGCAGGCCAGCGAGGGAAACCCGCTGTCGTTGACCGAGGTGCTGGCCTGGCAGCCGATCGGCGAGCCGCCCACCCCGGCCGCATACCCCAGCACGGTGACGTGGCTGCCCGGGGGCGGCGCGACGCCCAGCGTCAGCGCCAGGCCGACGTACGACTCGACCGACCCGCCGGCGTCGTTGCTGACCCGGGCGATCGCGTAGTCCGCGTGCGGATCCTTGCCCGAGATCCAGCGCGGATCCAGGTAGACGGCGTCGGCCTTCCACACGTCGGCGGGCGCGGGCGCGGCGTCACCGGCCAGACCGGGGACGAAGGTCATCTTGGCCGCACCGGCCAGGCAGTGCGCCGCGGTGATCATGAGATTCCCGGTCGCCGAATGGATTACGGAACCCGTGCAGACGTGCAGCGGGCCGTCGTTGATGAAGATCGCGCCGACGCGCCGGTCCGGGTCCACCGGGCCCGCGACCGCCTTCTGCTGGGGCTGGCTGAGCCGCTGCACGAGCGGCCCCGTCGCCACGGGGACGGACACCACCGGGCGCGCCGCAGGCTCGGCCGGCCGGGTGCACGACGTCAACAACGTCAGCAGGCCGACCCCCGAGCACAGCAGCAGCGTCCGTATGCGCATTTCGTGTCCCATCATGCCTGACCACGGCGTGTCGGGCAGACCACATCCCCTCCCCGCGCGCCGCCGCGTTTGCTGGCCGACATGCGGATTACGTTCGCGGGTTGGGGCGTTTCGACGGTGAAGACTGCAGGGTGTTAGCTGTTCCATTGTTGGTGCCCGCTGGTTCGGGGGACACTGGTCAAGGCACCCTGGAGCAACCCCCGAAAGGAGGAGACCCGATGGCCCACGATCAAAACCAAGGCGACGAGTACGACCAGCCAGGACAGTCCGGCATGTACGAGCTGGAGTTCCCGGCGCCCCAGTTGTCGACGGCCGACGGCCGCGGCCCGGTTTTGGTGCACGCCTTGGAGGGCTTCTCCGACGCCGGCCACGCGATACGGCTGGCCGCCACCCACCTGAAGGCCGCGCTGGACACCGAGCTGGTCGCGTCGTTCGCGATCGACGAATTGCTGGATTACCGCTCGCGGCGGCCGCTGATGACGTTCAAGACCGACCACTTCACCAACTACGACGATCCGGAGCTGAGCCTGTACGCCCTGCGCGACAGCGTCGGCACGCCGTTTCTGCTGCTGGCCGGCATGGAACCCGACCTGAAGTGGGAGCGTTTCATCACCGCGGTGCGCCTGCTGGCCGAGCGGCTGGGTGTGCGGCGCACGATCGGCCTGGGCACCGTCCCGATGGCGGTCCCGCACACCCGCCCGATCACGCTGACCGCCCATTCCAACGACAAGGAACTGATCGCCGACTTCCAGCCCTGGATCTCGGAGATCCAGGTCCCCGGCAGCGCGTCCAACCTGCTGGAATACCGGATGGCCCAGCACGGTCACGAGGTCGTCGGGTTCACCGTGCACGTCCCGCACTACCTGACCCAGACCGACTACCCGGCGGCCGCGCAGGCGCTGCTGGAGCAGGTGGCCAAGAGCGGATCGCTGGAGCTGCCGCTGTCGGCGCTGACCGAAGCCGCGGCGGAGATTCGCGCCAAGATCGACGAGCAGGTGCAGGCGAGCGCGGAGGTGGCTCAAGTGGTGGCCGCGCTCGAGCGCCAGTACGATGCGTTCATCGACGCTCAGGAGAACAGGTCGTTACTAACTCACGACGAGGATCTCCCCAGCGGCGACGAGCTTGGCGCAGAGTTCGAGCGATTCCTTGCCCAACAGGCAGAGAAGAAGAAGAACGACGACGACCAGGCGTGAGGACTCAAAACGCCCATAGCCCGGGCCGACACCAAGGTTGGCGGAGATGACCGAGCGGAAGCGCAAGAGCAACCTTCGCCCAGTGCGTGAAGTCACGGCGCCCACGCTCGAGTACCGCACCATTCACGGCTACCGGCGGGCCTACCGCATCGCCGGTTCCGGGCCGGCGATTCTGCTGCTCCACGGCATCGGCGACAACTCCACCACCTGGAATGCCGTGCAGGCCAAGCTCGCCCAGCGGTTCACCGTCATCGCCCCCGACCTGCTGGGCCACGGGAAATCCGACAAGCCGCGCGCCGACTACTCCGCGGCCGCCTACGCGAACGGCATGCGCGACCTGCTGTCCGTCCTCGACATCGAGCGCGTGACAATTATCGGCCACTCGTTGGGCGGCGGCGTGGCCATGCAATTCGCCTACCAGTTCCCGCATTTGGTCGACCGGCTCATCCTGGTCGCCGCGGGCGGCGTCACCAAGGACGTCAACGTCGTGTTCCGGCTGGCCTCGTTGCCGTTGGGCAGCGAGGCGCTGGCGCTGCTGCGGCTGCCCCTCGTGCTGCCGGCGGTTCAGCTGGCGGGCAAGCTGGCCGGGCTGGCGATCGGGTCGACCGCGCTGGGCCACGACCTGCCCAACGTGCTGCGCATCCTTGACGACCTGCCGGAGCCGACGGCGTCGGCGGCGTTCAGCCGCACGCTGCGGGCGGTCGTGGACTGGCGGGGGCAGATCGTGACGATGCTGGACCGATGTTATTTGACCGAGGCCATCCCCGTGCAGATCGTCTGGGGCACCAAGGATGTGGTGGTTCCGGTCCGGCACGCCTGGATGGCGCACGCCGCGATGCCCGGCTCGCGTCTCGAGATCTTCGAGGGTTCGGGCCACTTCCCCTTCCACGACGACCCGGCCCGCTTCATCGACGTCGTCCAGCGCTTCATCGACAGCACCGCGCCCGCCGAATACGACCAGGCCGCCCTCCGGGCGCTGCTGCGCAGCGGGGGCGGCGAGAAGACGGTCACGGGCCCGGCCGACACCCGCGTCGCCGTCCTGAACGCCATGGGCTCCGACGAGCGCAGCGCCACCTGATAAACCCGTTGACCCGCGCCGTACAGTCGGGTCATGGGCATCGACGTCACGGTGTTGCGGGTTTTCACCGACGCGGACGGCAATTTCGGTAATCGCCTCGGTGTGGTTGACGCCGCCGCGGTACCGCCCCCGGACCGGCAGCGGCTGGCGGCCCAATTGGGCTACGCCGAAACGGTTTTCATCGATATTCCGGCCGCCGGCTCGGCCACCGCGCACGCGCGGATTTACACCCCCCGCGTCGAACTTCCGTTCGCCGGGCACCCGACCGTCGGCGCGTCGTGGTGGCTGCGCGACAACGGTACGCCGATCAAGACGCTGCACGTGGCGGCCGGCCTCGTGCAGGTGAGCTATCAGGGCGACCTGACCGGCGTCAGCGCCCGCTCGGAGTGGGCACCGGAGGTGGCCATCCACGAATTCGATTCGGCCGACGACGTTCTCGCCGCCGACCCGGCCGACTTCCCGGACGACACCGCGCACTACCTGTGGGCCTGGATCGACCGGGACGCCGGGACTCTGCGCACCCGCGGGTTTTTCGCGAACCTCGGGGTGCCGGAGGACGAGGCAACCGGCTCGGCGGCGATGCGGCTCACCGACTACCTCGGCCGCGACCTGCGCATCACCCAGGGCAAGGGCTCGTTCATCGAAACCGCGTGGAACGCCGAGGGCTGGGTCGGGGTGGCCGGGCGCGTCGTCAACGACGGTGTCCGACGGGTCGACTGAGGTCAGCCCTGCCGGTGCAGGACGGCCACGAGGTGGTCCTGCAGGGGTTGCCCCACGCCGCCCATGCGCAGCGTGTAGGACAGCTCGTCGCCGTGGATGCGCAGCGAACGGCCAAGGGCGGTAACCTCTTTGGCGCTCGGCGCCAGCCCGATCGCCGTGCTCGACAGCGCTATCTCGATGAGGCCGTCGGTCACGGCGTAGGTCCCGGTTTCGATCTCGGTGATGCCGTTCGGGTGGGCGACGATCAGCTCGACGCTGCCCGGGCTGGGCACGCGAAAATACCCCGTTTCGCCGTGTAGGGGCCTGCCGTCGGCCACCGCCTTGGTCTTTTGCCCGTAGGTCAGGAACGGCTTGCCGACGTGGGAGAAGACGACTTCCTCGAGATACTCGAACGGCTGGATCGTCGGGTAGAAGCCCGAGCCGCGCCCGGCCCACGTCCCCAGCAGGGGTGCCAGCGCCTCCAGATCGGGATGCAGGTCGGGCGGCATGGACGCCAGCCTAGCGAGTGGCCGGCTCCGGATCCGTCGGCGCGTTGCGGTGCGCGCGCAGCGCCTCGATCTCGCGCTCGAAGTCCTCGGCGGACGAAAACGACCGGTACACCGAGGCGAACCGCAGGTAAGCCACCTCGTCGAGGTCGCGCAGCGGCCCGAGGATGGCCAGGCCGACCTCGTGGCTGGGCACCTCCGGCGACCCGGCGGCGCGAACGGTGTCTTCGACTTGCTGGGCAAGCAGATTCAGCGCGTCGTCGTCGACCTGGCGGCCCTGGCAGGCCCGCCGGACGCCGCTGATGACCTTCTCCCTGCTGAAGGGCTCGGTGACGCCGCTGCGTTTGACCACCGCCAGCACCGCGGTTTCGACGGTGGTGAAGCGCCGCCCGCATTCGGGGCAGGAGCGTCGGCGCCGAATCGCCTGGCCTTCATCGGTCTCCCGCGAGTCGATCACCCGGGAATCCGGATGGCGGCAGAACGGACAGTGCATGACCGCTCCTTCGCCGTGCTCACCTGCGGGGCCGCAGAACACCCCGAGCGTACCGCGACGCTGGTGTCAGCCGACCGGCGCGATCAGCGTCTGGCCGGCGGCCAGCGCCGGCGAGTTCAGGTCGTTGAGCTCGCGGATCCGATCGGCGACCTGGCGGGCCGGCGCTTCCGGCGCCACCCGGTGGGCGACGTCCTGCAGGGACTCGCCGGGCTCAACCCGCACGACGGCCAGCCGATCCGGCACGGCGGCGGCCGATCCCCCGGAGTCGCCGTTGACCGCCTGCCCGAAGTTGGCGACCAGCCCCAGCCACAGGGTGATGACCCCGGCGACCAGCGCCAGCCCCAGCGTCGTGGCCAGCGTGACGGGACGCCTGCGATGCGGGGCGACGGACATCGCGACGCCGGTGCCGTGGTAGCGCAGCGGCGTGCCGGCCGGCCTGGACGGGCCGGGCCGGCGCGAGCCGGTCAGCCCGTCCCGCCCTGGGTAGAGCCCCGGCACCGGCCCGTTGACCGGGCGGCGAACGCTGCTGGTACGCGGCGAGACGGTGTAGGTGATTGTCATCTTGCGTTCCTCCGGTCAGTTGTTCTCGCTCGTGTGTTCGACTATATCGCTCGTATGTTCGATGACCGAACATTTGAGCGAAGCGTGTCGAGCAAGCAAAACGCTAGACCGCACCACCGACAGATCCGGAAGCGCGACCTCTGACATGCAGCACAGGTACCCGATCCCCGCAAAAGTTACACACATGTGATTCAGCAGCTATAGGGTCTTGACGCCCCGGCCCAAGGGCCTTTGGGCCCCGGCGACACGCCAGTCGAACACATGTTTGATTCTTGGCCGCCCTCCCGCTACATTCAACCCATGAGCGACAGCAACGACACTCCCTCGATCAGCTCATCCGTCGATTCATCGCTGACCGAACGGCAGCGCACCATCCTGAACGTCATCCGCGAGTCGGTCACCACCCGCGGCTATCCCCCGAGCATCAGGGAAATCGGCGACGCCGTCGGCCTGACGTCGACGTCGTCGGTGGCCCACCAGCTACGCACGCTGGAGCGCAAGGGCTACCTGCGCCGCGACCCGAACCGGCCGCGGGCCGTGGACGTCCGCGGCAGCGAGGAAACCACCGAGGCGGCGCCCGTCACCGACGTCGCCGGCTCGGACGCGCTGCCGGAACCCAGCTACGTGCCGGTGCTCGGGCGCATCGCCGCCGGCGGACCGATCCTCGCCGAGGAGGCCGTCGAGGACGTCTTCCCGCTGCCTCGCGAGCTGGTCGGCGAGGGCACCCTGTTCCTGCTCAAGGTCGTGGGCGACTCGATGGTCGAGGCGGCGATCTGCGACGGCGACTGGGTGGTGGTGCGCCAGCAGCACGTCGCCGACAACGGCGACATCGTCGCCGCCATGATCGACGGCGAGGCCACCGTCAAAACCTTCAAGCGCGCCGGCGGTCAGGTGTGGCTGATGCCGCACAACCCGGCATTCGACCCCATACCGGGCAACGACGCGACCGTGCTCGGCAAGGTCGTCACCGTGATCCGCAAGGTGTAGCGGCCGGCTCAGTCGGCTTTGATGAAGCCGTTGGCCTGCGCGACTTCCTCACTGGCCAACCAGATTTCGGCCAGCGTGTCGTGGTAGAGCTCGCTGCCCGGGGTGTAGTACAGCCCGAAGCGGGCGCTGGCCTTGATCGGGTAGCCGTCGGGCGCCTGGTAGGGATCCTCCAGTGGCAGGTGGATCGTCGGGCGCCCACCGGCGGCCGGGGCGGCGTTGGTCGCAGCGGCCGCCGATTCCGGCACGTCTTCCTCGTCCGTGGCCGCGTGGCGCCCGGTTCGGGGCTCCGTCGCCCCTAGCGCCCCCGCGGCGGCCGCGGCGTCGGCGACGGCGTCGGTGGCGCCGTCCGGGGGTTCCGGCTCGGGATAGTCGGCGTCCGGTTCCTCGGCAACCGGCACCTCACCCACGTAGGCGGCTTCCGGCGGGGTGCGGGGAACCGCGACGTCCGGGTAGCCGGGATCGGCGTACTCGTCGTCTTCGTAGCCGGGCAGGTATTCGGTGCCCGTGTAGTCGACGTCCTCGGCGGCGACCTCGGGGTATCCGGCCTCCGCCTCGGGGACGTCGTCGTAGCCGGCCTCCGCCAGCGTCGCCCCAGAGGCGAGCGGGATGGAATCGGTGTCCACCGCGTCGGGGTCTTCGTCCGCGTCGGCGGCCCCGGCGTCGGCCCCGCGGGTCCAACTGACTCGCGGCGCCGGCCCGGCATCGTCCGGAAGCTGATGCTCCGGCTGCTCCAGGCCGAACGGGGCGTAGTCGGTGGCCGCCTCCGCGTCGTCGTGGCCCCAGTGGCCGTTGCCCGGAGCGTCGTAGCCGGCGGCGGCCAGGTCGCGCTCGGGCTCGTAGGCCCCGGTGTCGCCGGCGCCGCGCCGACGCCGGCGGCGGCGCCAGGTGAACGCCAGCAGCACCGCGAGCAGGATCAGCAGCAGAATCGGGATCGCGGCCAGCAGCCACCACCATTGCCAGGTGAACTTCTTGGCGTGCGAGGGCATCGCCGCGGTGCTCGGCTGGTTCTGCCCGGACACCTGCAGGCCCGACAGCAACGGAGCCAGGTTGGACGGGTCGGTGCTGAACGAGTTCTTCGCCCGGTTCCAGGAGATCTTGCCGCCGGTGAACTGCTGCGACACCACGTCGCCGTCCACGGCCTGGTCGCCAACCGGGGCGCCCAGCTTGCCGCTCGGACCGCGCAGCTTGTCCCACGCGGCCTTCATCGCGCCGCGCACGACGAACGCGCCGTGGTCGGAGGTCCAGAAGATGACCGGCTTGTCGGCCGCGGCGAACGTGGCGATCCGGCTGGCCGGGCCGATGCCGCCGTCGGCCTCGTTGGCGGTGGGGAAACCCAGGTCGCTGCCGGCCGGGCCGCCCAGCGACTCGTACTTGGCGAGGATGTCGGTCTCGAGGGCGTTGGCCCCGGTGGCCGGGCTGAAGAACACCTTCCCGTTGGCGAAGTTCTGCGCGACCCCGTCGCCGCCGATGGGATACGACCCGCCCTGCTTGGCGCCCAACGGGCCGCCGGCGCCGCCGGCCGCGCGCCAGGCCATGTTGATGGCCGCGTTCGGATCGATGGCTACCTGCAGGCCCTTGAGCTGGTCGGCCAGCGTCGCCGGGTTGGTGGTGAACTCCTTGGTTTTCCTGTTCCAGGAGATCTCGCCGCCGCTGAACTTCTGGGAGGTGACTTCACCGGCGTAGGTCTCGTCGCCGACCGGCGCGCCGAGCACGCCACCCGAGCTGCCGAGTTTGTCCCAGGCGGCGTTCAACGCGCCGCGCACCACGAACGCGCCGTGGTCGGACGTCCAGAAGATCACCGGCTTGTCGCCGGCGGAGAAGGTGGCCACGCGGCTGTCGGGTCCGGCCAGGCCGGGCACCTCGTTGATGGTGGGGAAGCCGAGATCGCTGCCGGCCGGGCCGCCGAGCGACTCGTATTTGTCCAGGATCGGCCCGTAGACGAACTTGGCGCCGGTGTCGGTGGTGTAGAACATCTTGCCGCCGTCGAAGTCCAGCGCGAACCCGTCGCCGGCGGGGTACACGTCGCCCTTGCGGGCGCCGAGCGGTGAGGTGTCGCCGCCGGCCTTCTCCCAGGCGGCCATCATGGCGGCCTCCGCATCGCCGATCGGGGACGCCGAGGCGGCGGGGGCCAGCAGCGCGGCCGCCATCGCCGCGGTCGCCATGCAGACCAGCGCGCGCCCGATCAGCCTGTGCATTCGACCTCTCTGCCCGTTCACCAAGCCGCCCAGGCCCGTATACCTGGCCATGCCGCACCCGCAGACCCGTTACGAACCGTGATATCGCCGGGCTCGCATAACTTTGCCCTTGCCGGGGAGAAATGCGAAGTCAAATCACGAAAATTGCGAAAACGGAGACCGCGCCGATGTCGAAATGATGCCGGAGCATGCCCGAACCGCGACCAACCACGGCTTCCGGCGCCCCGATCGCCCGTTTGCCGAAGTGCCACTCTGCACTCGGTATACGAGAAACGCATGTGCCGACGGTACGTGAAGCCATTAGCTGGCCGTCAATCTAGGGGGCCAATAGACCAATTGGGCCTTTCATCATCGGGGCCCGTCGAACGGCCGCGCCTGGTGTCCTTGCGCGGCAACCACATTGCTCAGACGCCCAGGCTGCGGCCGATGATCTCCTTCATGATCTCGGTCGTGCCGCCGTAGATCGTCTGCACCCGCGCGTCCAGATAGGCTCGGGCGACGGGGTATTCGCGCATGTAGCCGTAGCCGCCGTGCAGCTGCAGGCAGCGGTCGATCAGGTGCACCTGCTTCTCGGTGGCATACCACTTGGCCATCGCGGCCTGCTCCGCCGTCAGCTTCCCGTCCAGGTGCAAGCGGACGAACTCGTCGACCATGATGCGCACCACGGTGGCCTCGGTCGCCAGCTCGGCGAGCAGGAATCGGCTGTTCTGGAAGCTGCCGATGGGCTTGCCAAAGGCCTTGCGCTCCTTGGTGTATTGCAGCGTCTGCTCCAGCACGCCTTCCATCGCCGCGGCCGCCATGACCGCGATGTTGATCCGCTCCTGCGGCAGGTTCTGCATGAGGTAGATGAACCCCATGCCCTCCTCACCGAGCAGGTTTTCGGCCGGCACCTTGACGTCGCTGAACGACAGCTCGGCGGTGTCCTGGGCGTCCAGGCCGATCTTGTCCAGGTGGCGGCCCCGTTCGAAGCCCTCCATGCCGCGCTCGACGACCAGCAGACTGAAGCCCTGCGCGCCCTTTTCGGGGTCGGTCTGGGCGACCACGATCACCAGGTCGGAGTTGATTCCGTTGGTAATGAACGTCTTTGACCCGTTCAGCACGTAGTGGTCGCCCTGCTTGACCGCGCGGGTCTTGATGCCCTGCAGGTCGCTGCCGGTTCCGGGCTCGGTCATCGCGATCGCGGTGATCATCTCCCCGGTGCAGAACTTGGGCAGCCAGCGCTGCTTCTGTTCCTCGTTGGCCAGTTTCAGCAGGTACGGCGCGATGATGTCGTTGTGCAACCCGAAGCCGATGCCGCTGTAGCGCCCGAGGGTCGTCTCCTCGGTGATGATCGTGTTGTAGCGGAAGTCGGGGTTGCCTCCCCCGCCGTACTCCTCGGGCACCGCCATGCCCAGGAAGCCCTGCTTGCCGGCCTCCAGCCACACGCCGCGGTCGACGATCTTCGCCTTCTCCCATTCGTCGTGGTAGGGCGCCACGTGGCGATCGAGGAAGCCGCGGTAGGACTCGCGGAACAAATCGTGCTCGGGCTCGAAAAGGGTGCGCTCGTACTTGATGGCACTGCCCATGGATGACCTCCGCTGACCTCCGGGCGAATGGGACTCTGCCGCCAAGATATACCAACCAGCCGGTTGGTCGGCGGCCGGCGGGGTCGCGGCGCCGCCGAGAACCGCTAGGGCGCGGCGAACTCGCGCAGGCTGGCGGCCAGCGCGACGGGAACGCGGGCGCGGATGCGGGTGCCGTCGGCGTTGTGCTCCTCCTGCTGCACGCGCCCGCCGGCGTGCAGCCGCGCCACCAGGTCGCCGCGGTCGTAGGGGATCACGACGTCGACGGCAGTGTCGGTGGGGGCGGCGAGCTCGGTCATCCGCCGCCGCAACGCGTCGATGCCCTCGCCGGTGTGGGCGGACACGAACACCGCTCCGGGCAGCCCGTGCCGAAGCTTGGCCAGCGCGAGGTCGCTCGCGGCGTCCACCTTGTTGACCACCAGCAGCTCGGGCGGCGCGTCGCCGTGATGGTCGGCAACGACCTCAGCAATCACCTGGCGGACCGCGTTGATCTGGGCGATCGGGTTGACGTCGGACCCGTCGACCACGTGCACCAGCAGGTCGGCGTCGACGACCTCCTCCAGGGTGGAGCGGAACGCCTCGACCAGCTGGGTGGGCAGGTGGCGCACGAAGCCGACGGTGTCGGTGAGCACGGCGGGGCGCCCGTCGGCCAACTCCGCGCGCCGGGTGGTGGGCTCGAGGGTGGCGAACAGCGCGTCCTGCACCAGCACCCCGGCCCCGGTCAGCGCGTTGAGCAGGCTGGATTTGCCGGCGTTGGTGTAGCCGACGATCGCGATGGACGGGACGTCGCTCGCCAGCCGGCGGCTGCGCTGGGTGTCGCGGGCCTGCTTCATGTCCTTGATCTCGCGGCGCAGCTTGCTCATCCGTTCGCGGATGCGGCGCCGGTCGGTCTCGATCTTGGTCTCACCGGGACCGCGCAGCCCCACGCCGCCGCCGCTGCCGCCGGCGCGGCCGCCGGCCTGCCGGGACATCGACTCGCCCCAGCCGCGCAGCCGCGGCAGCATGTACTCCATCTGGGCCAGCGACACCTGGGCCTTGCCCTCCCGACTGGTGGCGTGCTGGGCGAAGATGTCCAGGATCAGCGCGGTGCGGTCGATGACCTTGACCTTGACCGCCTTTTCCAGCGCGGTCAGCTGCGCCGGGGACAGCTCGCCGTCGCAGATGACGGTGTCGGCGCCGGTGGCCAGGACCACCTCGCGCAGCTCGGCGGCCTTGCCGGAGCCGATGTAGGTCGACGGGTCGGGCCGGTCGCGGCGCTGGATGAGGCCCTCGAGCACCTGCGAGCCGGCGGTTTCGGCCAGGGCCGCCAGCTCGGCCATGCTGGCCTGGTTGTCGGCGGCGCTGCCCTCGGTCCACACGCCCACCAACACCACGCGCTCGAGGCGCAGCTGGCGGTACTCGACCTCGGAGACGTCGGCGAGTTCGGTGGACAGCCCCGCGACCCGGCGCAGCGCCGATCGGTCCTCGAGGGCGAGTTCGCCCGCACTGGGCTCTAGATCCGGTTGATCGGGAAAGGGAGTTTCAGGATTCGTCATAGGCAATTAGCAATAGTGCACGCTAAATCGGTGCAGCGCACCTGATTTAACGCTCCTGGGCGCGCCACCATTCCTCGCTGATCTCGCCGCGTGCCACCAGCACCGACGGTCCGCGCAAGTAGCTGGTGGCGTCGGTGACGGTGACGACGACGTCGCCGCCGGGCACCCGCACGGTGAGCGTCCCGGTGTCCGCGCCCCCGTCGGCCAGCGCGGCGACGGCGGCCGCGACCGTCCCGGTGCCGCACGAGCGGGTCTCGCCCACCCCGCGCTCGTGCACGCGCATCCGCACCATCCCGTCGACCGGCGACGTGAGCACCTCGACGTTGACCCCCTCGGGGAACTGGTCGTGGTCGAACTGCACCGGCGCGCCGACGTCGAGGGCCGCCAGCCCGTCGGCGTCGAGCTGCGGGTCCACGCAGGCCAGGTGCGGGTTGCCGACGTCGACCGCCAGCCCGGCAAACCGCCTGCCGCCGACTACCGCCTCCCCCGCCCCGAGCCGGTTCGCCTTGCCCATGTCGACGGTGACGTCGGCGTCGGTGTCGCCGGCGTGGTGCAGGGTGACCGGGCGCGCGCCGGCCAGCGACCCGACGACGAACTCGTCGCGGGATTCCAGGCCGGCGGCCCGCAGGTAGTGCGCGAACACCCGCACGCCGTTGCCGCACATCTGCGCGGTCGACCCGTCGGCGTTGCGGTAGTCCATGTACCAGTCGCCGGCGCCGACGCCGTCCGGCAGGCGCTCGAGCACGCCGGCCGCCGCGGCGGCGCCGGCGGTGGTGATCCGCAGCACCCCGTCGGCGCCCAGCCCCCGGCGCCGGTCGCAGAGCGCGGCCACCCGGTCGGCGGTCAGCGCCAGCGCGGCGTCGAGGTCGGGCAGCAGCACGAAGTCGTTCTGCGTGCCGTGGCCCTTGGCGAAGATCACCAGTTCAGGGTACTTGTCGCCACGCCCGCAACGCGGCGTCGACGAGCCCGGTGGCATTGGCGTCTAGCCAGTGCACGCGGTGGTCCCGGCGAAACCACGACCGCTGCCGTCGCACGTAGCGCCGGGTGCCCACGAAGGTCTGCTCGCGCGCATCGCGCAGCCCGTCTTCCGAGCCACCGGCGTCGAGGGCCGCCAGCACCTGCGCGTAGCCCAGGGCGCGCGAGGCGGTGACCCCGTCGCGCAGGCCGTCGCCCAGCAGGCCGCGGACCTCGTCGACCAGGCCCTGCTCGAACATGGCGTCGGTGCGGCGGGCTAATCTCTCGTCGAGAAGCGTTGTGTCACAATCTAATCCGATGATGATGGTGTCCCAGCGCGGGGCGCCGATGTGCGGCGCGGAGGCGGCGAAGGGCTGCCCGGTGAGCTCGACGACCTCCAAAGCGCGCACCGTGCGCCGACCGTCGGTGGGCAGGATCGCCGCGGCCGCCACCGGGTCCCGGCGGGCCAGCTCGGCGTGCAGCTCCCCCACCCCCACCTCGGCGAGCCGCCGTTCCCAGCGGGCCCGCACCGCGGGGTCGGTCGCCGGGAACGACCAGTCGTCCAGCAGGGACTGGACGTAGAGCATCGAGCCGCCCACGATCACCGGCACGGCGCCGCGGGCGGCGATCGCCTCAATGTCGGCGGCGGCGGCCGCCTGATAGCGGGCGACGGTGGCGGTCTCGGTGACGTGCAGGACGTCGAGCTGATGATGCGGGATGCCGCGGCGCTCCTCGACGGGCAGCTTGGCGGTGCCGATGTCCATGCCGCGGTAGAGCTGCATGGCATCGGCATTGACGACCTCCGCGCCGACCTCCGCGCCGAGCCGCTCGGCAACATCCAGCGCCAGCTGCGACTTGCCGGTGCCGGTGGGCCCAATGATCGCGAGCGGTCGGTTCATGGCTGCCAGAAGCCGGCGAAGTAGCCCACGCCGTAGGGCGCACCCCGGTAGAGCTCCTTGGCCGACCGCGGCCCCGGCTCGGCGAGGCCGGCCAACACCCCGAACGCAACCCGCCCCAGGATCTGCGGCGGCAACTGGGCCAGGACGGCGGCGTCGCCGTCGGCCAGCGCGTCGTCCAACGCCAGCTGCGCCTCGACGTCTCCCGGGTGATGGCCGCCGGGGGCCGCCGGGGTGAGGGTGTTCGCGCCGTCGGCCACCACCAGCGCGCCGACGGGATCGGGCACCCGGTCGATCTCCGCGCGCAGACGCCGGCCGTGGGCCAGCGCCGTGCCGGCGTCG
Source organism: Mycobacterium sp. E2327 (assembly GCF_001672675.1). Lineage (NCBI taxonomy): Bacteria > Bacillati > Actinomycetota > Actinomycetes > Mycobacteriales > Mycobacteriaceae > Mycobacterium > Mycobacterium sp. E2327. Next base: position 21,034 of record NZ_LZKE01000141.1, on the reverse strand, counting down.
TGGTCGCCGCGGTAGACGTGGACCCGCACGCTGGCTTCGGGGCGGGCCAGGCCGCGCACCCACCCGGCCAGCAGCGCGCACACCGGGAGTTCGGCGGCCCGGGCGGCCTGCGGCGACAGCCGCACCGGCACGTCGACGCCGAAACCGGCGAACGTGCCGCTGCAGTCGGGCCCAACGACCTCGTCGGTCGGGCCCGTCCCGATCGCCACCCAGCGCGACGGCAACAGGGCGGCCGCGGCCAGCGCCGCCGCGGTCAGGTCGGCCACCTCGGCGGCGGCCGCCCCGGCCAGCTCGGGAACGAGCACCGGCGCGGCGGGAACGATCGCGATGGCGCTCAGCACGCAACCACACTAACCAGGCGCTAGGTGATCGTCGGGCTGCTCTCCGCCGTTGGCGGTGGGACCGGGGGGGCATCGTGCGCGGTCAACGCCTCGCGCGCCTCCACGACGTCTCGGCCCACCTCCGCCGCGATCGAGGCGGCCTCGCCGCGCGCCAGCGCGACCGTCGCGATGATCACCAGGGCCACCGCCGAAACCAGCACGAACGCGGCGGGACCCTTGGTGTAGAGCGTCTCGCCGAGCACCGTGACCCCGAGCACGCCCGCCACCACCGGCTTGGCCACCGTCATCGTCGGCAACGACGCGGTCAGCGCGCCCGCGCGGAAGGCGGACTGCTGAAAAACCATTCCGCACAGCGCGACCGCCAGCCAGGGGTAGAACTCGGGCGCGGTCAACACGGCGCCGGGCCCCTCCTCGGCCACCTCGACGACGCCCTTGGTCAGCACGGCGAACAGCGCCAGCGAGGAACCGGCGACCACGGCCAGCAGCACCGCCGCGACCGGCCGCCCCTTCCAGACCCGCGCCGCCAGCACGCACAGCACCAGCGTGGGACCCATCACCACGGCCACGATGAGCCACGTCTCTAGCGGCGCCCGCTGGTTGCCGGCCGTCGGGTCGCCGACGATGATCACTACGGCCAACGCCGCCGCCAGCACCACCGCCCAGACCCACTCCCAGCGGGTCACCCGTTGCCTGGTCAGGCGCGCATAGATCGGCAACGCGAACAGCAGCGCGGTCACCTGCAGCGACGTCACGAGCACCACCGACCCCCACGCCAGCGCACCGGCCTGCAGGCTGTAGTTGGTGATCGCGGCCAGGCCGCCAATCCACCATCGCTTGTCGCGCAACGACATGCGGAACAGCTCGAGGTGGCCGACTTCCTTGTCGGTGATCTCGTGCGCGGACCGCTGCCGGATCACGTCGCCGACCGCGGAGGCCAGCGCGGCGCACAAGGCGATCAGCGCGGCGACGTCAACTTTCGACATGGGGACCCCTCACCAGCGTTCCGTCCGAAAGCTGTATGTACACGTGCCGTTACCTAACAGTTCAACGACCACTGTAATGGGGCGCGCCGGGGTCTCGACCCCAGCGAACCCCGGTGATCCGTCGACGAACCGGGCCGCACCTGCGAAAAACCCCCGGGAAATTGCGCGATTCGGCCATCGCGATCACCCCCTCGGAAGCCACTGCGAGAAAACGACCATCGGCCTGTGCCACCGTACCGGGCCGGGCGCCGCCGCCAAATGGTCGGAGCGACGGTGGAATCGAACCGTTATCCCGGCGCGCCGGGTCCCGCCCAGGGCGAAGTGTGGGTCCGGTCCGGCGTTTGCGAAGCTAGCCGACGCGGGCGAAGGCCGGGCGCGGCAAAACAGTAGGCGCGCTTCGCCCGCCAAGCTGCTTGAATACTGTTGGAAACGGTCAAAGAGCGTTAAGGGAGCCGCCACGCGCGGCAGGCGCGCGGAACACCACCGCGCGAAGTTGCAGAAGGGTTGGTGACGAGCGCATGACGTCCGACGAGCCCGGCAGCAACGCCCCACCCAAGCCGGTGCCGCGCCCGGGCCCGCGCCCCGGACCCCGGCCCGTGAGCCCGGGGCCGCGACCCGTCCCGGTGGTCGCCCATCCGTCCAGCGATCCGCACCGGTTCGGCCGCGTCGACGACGACGGCACCGTCTGGCTGATCAGCTCGGCCGGCGAACGCGTCGTCGGTTCCTGGCAGGCCGGCGACCGCGAGGCCGCCTTCGCCCACTTCGGCCGGCGCTTCGACGACCTGAGCACCGAGGTCACCCTCATGGAGGAGCGGCTGGCGTCGGGCACCGGGGACGCCCGCAAGATCAGGACGCACGCGTCGGCGCTGTCCGAGACGTTGCCGACCGCGAGCGTCCTCGGTGACGTCGACGCGCTCGCGGCCCGGTTGGCCGGCCTGCTCGAGCGCGCCGACGCGGCCATCGCCGAGGGCCGCTCGAAGCGCGAGGAGCATCGGGCCGCCCAGACCGCCCGCAAGGAGGCCCTGGCCGCCGAGGCCGAAGACCTCGCCGCCAACGCGACTCAGTGGAAGGCCGCCGGCGACCGGTTGCGCGCGATCCTCGACGAGTGGAAGACGATCAGCGGCCTGGACCGCAAGGTCGACGACGCGCTGTGGAAGCGCTATTCGGCCGCGCGGGACACCTTCAACCGGCGGCGGGGTTCCCATTTCGCCGAGCTGGACCGGGAGCGGTCGGGGGTCCGGCAGTCCAAGGAACGGCTCTGCGAGCGCGCCGAGGAACTGTCCGATTCGACGGACTGGACCGCCACCAGCGCCGAGTTCCGCAAGCTGCTCACCGAATGGAAGGCGGCCGGGCGTGCGACCAGGGAGGTCGACGACGCCCTCTGGAAGCGCTTCAAGGCGGCCCAGGATTGCTTCTTCACCGCCCGCAACGCGGCGGCGGCGGAAAAGGACGCCGAGTTTCGCGCCAACGCCACCGCCAAGGAGGCGCTGCTGGCCGAGGCGGAAAAGATCGATACCAGCAATCTCGACGCGGCGCGGGCGGCCTTGCGGTCCATCGCCGACAAGTGGGATGCCATCGGGAAGGTGCCGCGGGAACGCTCCGGCGAGCTGGAGCGCCGGCTGCGCGCGGTCGAGAAGAAGGTGCGCGACGCCGGCGACGCCGATTGGTCCGACCCGCAGGCGCAGGCCCGCGCCGAACAGTTCCGCACCCGCGCCGAGCAGTACGAACAGCAGGCGCTAAAGGCCGCGGCGGCCGGCCGGACCAAGGAGGCCGACGAGGCCAGGGCCAACGCCGAACAGTGGCGGCAGTGGGCCGACGCGGCCGCCGAGGCGCTGACGCGCCGGTCCTAGCCTTTCGGTGGGGCCTCGGGGTCGTCCGGTTTGTCGAGGGTGTCCAGCAGGGTCATCGACTGCCGCGCTGCGGCGATCCGGCGCCGCTCCTCCTCGGCGGCCAGATGCACGACGGTGCGCGCCCAGACCAGGCGGGCCCAGTGAAACGTCAGCACCATCACGGTGATCCACGCGACGATCAGCCCCACACCCGGCCCGGGATGCCCGGCGGCCACGGTCTGGCGCGACCAGATCGCCAGCAGGCCCGCGCCGCACGCGATCGCCGAGCCCGCCAGCGCCACCCAGGCCAGCGCCCAGCGCCGGGTCATCAGCGCGAGCATCGAAAAGCCCACGCCGAACACCAGTGCCAGCCAGGCGAACACACGCGACGGGAGGGACACCGCGGCGGCGCCGGCGCCATGGCTGGAGAACAGCACGTCCCAGCCGCGCACGTGCCCGGTGTGCGGCAGGATGAACGACGCCAGCAGCACGAACACCAGGATCGCGACCACCAAAGCCCTTGGGCCGGGCTCGATTTCGCCGGCCACCCGGCGTTCGGCGGCGTCGATTTCGGTCCGCAGCGCGTCGATGTCGGTGTGTTCTTTTTTCATCTTGCACATCCCAGGGGTTCGAGCGGATCGGTGGCCGGCCCGACGGCCGGCATGCCCAGGCCGATCGTGCGCGGGCGCCGCCCGGCGGCGTGGGCGTCGCCCGCCCGGGTGCGGCGGTGGCGCAGGATGCCGGCATCGGCGATGAGATGGTGCGGCGCGGCCCCGGTGACCTCGGCGGTGACGATGTCGCCGGGCCGCACTTGGTCGTTCGAGGCTTCGGAACAGGAGAAGTGCACCAGCCGGCCGTCGCGCGCGCGTCCGGTCATGCGCGCCGTGCGGGCGTCCTTGCGCCCTTCGCCGGTGGCGACCAGCAATTCGACGGTCTGCCCGACCAGCGCGCGGTTGCCCTCCAGCGAGATCTGCTCCTGCAGCTCGACCAGCCGCTCGTAGCGTTCCTGCACAACGGCTTTCGGTAGCTGGCCGTCGAAGTCTGCCGCGGGGGTGCCGGGCCGCTTGGAGTACTGGAAGGTGAACGCCGCCGCGAAGCGGGCCTGGCGCACGACGTCGAGGGTGGCGGCGAAATCCTCTTCGGTCTCGCCGGGAAATCCGACGATCAGGTCCGTGGTGATCGCCGCGTGCGGCATGACCGCCCTCACGCGCTCGATGATGCCCAGGTAGCGCTCGGCGCGGTAGGAGCGGCGCATCGCGCGCAGCACCCGGTCGGACCCGGACTGCAGCGGCATGTGCAGGGCCGGGCAGACGTTGGGTGTCTGCGCCATCGCCTCGATGACGTCGTCGGTGAACTCGGCCGGGTGCGGCGAGGTGAACCGCACCCGTTCCAGCCCGTCGATGCGCCCGCACGCCCGCAGCAACTCGGCGAAGGCGCCGCGATCGCGGGGCTGCGCCGGGTCGGCGAAGGAGACGCCGTAGGCGTTGACGTTCTGGCCCAGCAGGGTGATTTCGAGCACGCCGTCGTCGACCAGCGATTGGACCTCGGCGAGGATGTCGGCCGGGCTGCGGTCGACCTCCTTGCCGCGCAGCGACGGCACGATGCAGAACGTGCAGGTGTTGTTGCACCCGACGGAGATGGAAACCCAAGCGGCGTAGGCGGATTCGCGTGCGCTGGGCAGCGACGACGGGAACTGCTGCAACGCCTCGGCGATCTCCACCTGGGCGACCCTGTTGTGCCGGGCGCGGTCGAGCAGCGTCGGCAGCGACCCGATGTTGTGCGTGCCGAACACGACGTCGACCCACGGCGCCTTGCGCAGCAACGCGTCGCGGTCCTTTTGGGCCAGGCAGCCCCCGACGGCGATCTGCATGTCGGGGTTGCCGCGCTTGCGCGGGGCCAGGTGGCTGAGGTTGCCGTACAGCTTGTTGTCGGCGTTCTCCCGCACGGCGCAGGTGTTGAAGACCACCACGTCGGCGTCGGTCCCGTCGTCCGCGCGCCGGTAGCCGGCCGCCTCCAGCAGGCCCGCCAACCGCTCCGAGTCGTGGACGTTCATCTGGCAGCCGTAGGTACGCACCTGGTAGGTACGCGCTCCCGAAACGTCTCGGGCCACCATCGAAGTCACGGGGCCATGGTACGGCGACCGGGGTCGGCCGAATGAACCCGCAGCTTAGACCCGGCGGCGCTCGCGTTCGGCGGCCAGCTCGGCGAGCACCACCTCGCACGCCAGGTTCTGGCCGTAGCCGCGGCGCGCCAGCATCCCCACCAGCCGGCGACTCAGCCGCGCGTCGTCGTCGCTGAGCGTCTCGCGCCGCAGCTTGGCCCGCACCAGCTCTTCGGCCCGGTCCCGCTCGGCGGCGGCGTCGATCCCGGCCAGCGCGGCGCCGATCAGCTCTTTGCCGACGCCCTTGGTCCGCAGCTCGGCGGCCAACGCGCGCCGGCTCTTTCCCGCCTTGGCCCGCCGGGACTCGACCCACTGTTCGGCGAACTCGGCGTCGTTCACCAGGCCGACGGCGGCCAGCCGGTCGAGCACCCGCTCGGCGACGTCGTCGGGGTATCCGCGTTTGGACAGCTGGGCGGACAGCTCGGCCCGGGTGCGCGATCTCGCGGTGAGCAGGCGCAGGCACAGCGCCCGCGCCTGCTCCTCGCGGGAGGGCTCAGAAGTCGACGGGGGCGGGGAGGACGTCTTCATCGGTCACGACCGCGCCAATGCCGAGCTTTTCCTTGATCTTCTTCTCGATCTCGTTGGCGATGTCGGCGTTTTCCATCAGGAAGGTGCGCACGTTCTCCTTGCCCTGGCCGAGTTGTTCGCCCTCGTAGGTGAACCACGAACCGGACTTGCGGATGAAGCCCTGGTCCACCCCCATGTCGATAAGCGAGCCCTCGCGGCTGATGCCCCTGCCGTAGAGGATGTCGAATTCGGCCTGCTTGAACGGCGGCGACACCTTGTTCTTGACGACCTTGACCCGGGTGCGGTTGCCGACCGCGTTGGTGCCGTCCTTGAGCGTCTCGATCCGGCGCACGTCCATGCGCACCGACGCGTAGAACTTCAAAGCCTTTCCGCCCGTTGTCGTTTCGGGCGAGTTATGCACCATCACTCCGTCAACGAAGTAATTGTGATTGCCCTCGACCTCGATATCGAACCGATTCATCGACCGGGTGTGCGGTTTGACATGCACATCGAGAACGCGGGCCGGTACCAACTGCTGCGTGGGTTCGGCGAACTGTGGCGTCACCGTCCCCTGACCGCGGAAGCGCGGCAACAGCTTGTACTCCATGGACGGCGCCATGTACGGCGCCACCAGCTTCTGAAACTTCGCGGTTGCCGCGGTGGAGAACACCAGCACCGCCTTACCGGCTGAACCAGCCTGACGCAGACGCACATCCAAGCCGTACGTATCACACAGGTAGTCACGCAACCGCGCACGGGTGCCTTCGCTCATGGCTTCGACGCAAATCTCGATGCGCCCGCTGCCACCTGCCGTACGCTCCTGCAATCCCTTGGAACGCAAGGTGAATGAGCCGTCATCCATGTACCAAATAGCCAGAGCCAGGGGCGTGAGCACCTTGAGATACTCCTCGGACAAGAACTTCTTGCCGTCCCCGAGATAGACCGCGCGCTGTAATTCAGCGAGCTCGGGCAGTGGGGTGAAGTCGACAAAGCTCGCGCCCTTTGCGTTCTCTCGCACCGAATGCCGAATGTTGCCCATTAATGCGGTCTTCCACTGCAGGTAATCCAACTGCTTGGCGCCGTGTCCCAGACGGAAACGGACCCCATTGCGATCGCGTCGGTTGGATGAGAGGTTCCCGTCACCCATCAGCGATCCCAATACCACCTGGAACTGCTGATCGCTGAGCAGATGGGGTTCGGTGGCCAGCACCCGGTCGCCTGCGATGAGATCACCGGCTTCTGTCCAGCCGCCCGGCGTGCGAATGAGGTGGTTGGGCGTCGCGGCGAATTGCGACTTGCCGTTACCGCTGGACTTCTCGACGGTGAACTGGAGGAACTGTTCCGCCGGCCCGTTGTTGAACCAGCTCACAACCTTGCGAGGCACAACCTGGTCCGTCTTCGGGTCGTAGGACAGCACCTCGACGTCCATCTTGCTGTTGACTATCTTGCCGATCTTTTCGGTGGTGCCATCTGCAAGAGTCACTCGGGTCGAATAGTTCATGCACCCAAACATCACGCCGATCTTTTCCCGGAGCTGGTTGATGAAGATCGCCGTGGTGCCCGAGTTGTTGAGCGCGCCGGTCATCTTCCGCAGCGCCTGACTCATCAGCCGGGCCTGCAGCCCGACGTGGCTGTCGCCCATCTCGCCCTCGAGCTCCGCGCGCGGCACCAGGGCCGCCACCGAGTCGATGACCAGGATGTCCAGGGCGCCGGAACGGATCAGCATGTCGGCGATCTCCAGCGCCTGCTCACCGGTGTCCGGCTGGCTGACCAGCAGCGAGTCGGTGTCGACGCCGAGCTTCTTGGCGTAATCCGGGTCCAGGGCGTGCTCGGCGTCGATGAACGCCGCGACGCCGCCGGCGGCCTGGGCGTTGGCCACCGCGTGCAGCGCGACGGTGGTCTTACCCGAGGACTCCGGGCCGTAGATCTCCACGACCCGGCCACGTGGCAGGCCGCCGATGCCCAATGCCACGTCCAGTGCGATGGATCCGGTCGGGATGACCGAGATCGGTTGGCGCATCTCGTCGCCGAGACGCATCACCGAGCCTTTGCCGTAGCTCTTCTCGATCTGGGCCATCGCCAGCTCGAGGGCCTTCTCGCGGTCGGGGGCTTGCGTCATGATGCCTCTTCCTATCGTCGTTGTGTTCTTCTGACCGGTATCGGTCGGTTGGCGGTGACCCTAGGCGCGGGGTCCGACAAGTCCCCGAACGCTCACCACAGTAGCCGAACACCTGTTCGATTCAAGGTGACACGCCGGGCGCCCGACGGCGTGTGGCAACATTTGCTACCGACAAGGCGCTGACGGGGCTGACAACCTGAGGAAACCGGTGCGAATCCGGTGCGGTCCCGCCACTGTGATCGGGGACGGACACGTCCCGACCCGAGAGCCAGATACTCACCGTCAGCGCTTCCTCACGAGAACTGGGGCGGATTTCCCCTTAAGAGGGTTGGTTGCGCATGGACATTTCTGCCGAGCTGGCCGAAATATCTTCCTACAAGAGGTTTTTCACGTTCACCGTGGGCGGCGACGCGGCGGGGTGGCATCCGGTCGGGCAGTCATACGCCGACGGGTTCGCCGACCTGATCGAGGCCACCGCGCGGCGCTATCACACGTCGGACCTGCGGATCGCCGCCTCGCTGGTTCACCTCGGCCACGCCACGCGGTTGTGGTCGCCGGTGCTGGCGTGTGCGCTGGGCCATGGCGTGATCCCCGATCTCAAATGCCTGCAGCGCGCCGACGACGGGGCGCAGCTGCGCATCCCCGAGCCCGTCGGGCAGGCCGTCGACCGGCCGTCGGCGAAGTTGCTGTACCGCCTCGTCGTCCGGGGCCACATGAAACCGTTCGCCGCCGGCCTGCGCGTCAAGCTGGCGCCCGCCCTGCTGGCGGGCAACATCGCGTCCGCGCTGGTCGGGGCGTCCCGGGCGCTGCTCGTCGCGCGCCCCGACCTGCGGCCCGCGATCATCGAGATGACCGAGTCCCTGCTGGAAACCGGCATGCTGGCCGGTTCCGGCATGATCACCGGCTCACACCTGGGCTTCCGGCGTCGCAGCTGTTGTCTGTTCTATCGCGTGCCCGGGCGATCGGTCTGCGGCGACTGCGTGTTTCGCCGTGAGCGTCCGGGCCGCTGAGTGTGCACCCAGGGCGCCAACACTCGCACACTCACCACTGATCGCGCGGCACGTCGAAATCGGCGCACAGGGCGCGCCAGACGTCGCGGGGGTCCACCCCGTCCTCGATCGCCTGGGCGGCGGTGCGGCCGCCGAACCCGGTCAGCACGTGATCCACCAGCACCGACGCGCCGTAGGTGGAACCGAACCGCAACACAACCCGCTCGTTGAACTCCGTCAGCCGCACGCACGCCAACATACCCACCGAGCTACCCCGCTAAAGCCAGCGCTTCGCGGCACACCCACACCGGGTCGGCGACGTCGGCAATGCCGGCGGCGGCCTGGCGCGCGGCGTCGCGGTAGCCGGGCGACGACAGCACGTCGCCCACCGCGGCCACCAGCGCGTCGGCGGTCAGCGGCCGGATCAGCCGTCCGCTCCCCTGGCGCACCACCCGGTTGGCCATCTCCCACTGGTCCCCGCCGCCGGGGACCACGACCAGCGGCACGCCGGCCAACAGCGTCTTGCTCACGATCCCGTGGCCGCCGCCGCAGATCATCAGGTCGGCGTGCGCCAGCAGCTCGGACTGGCGCCCGAGGCCGGCCACCGCGTACGGCGGCAGCGTCAGCTCCGCCCCGCCCAGCCGCGAGACCACCAGGCGCGAGCCCGCCGGCAGCGTCTCCCCGGGTATCAGGCACTGCAGCGCGGCCTCGGCCAGGCCCGACGTGCCGGTCGACGCGGTCGACGGCGCGACCACCACCACCGGCCCGGGGCCGGGCGGCACCTCGAGCACCCGATCGGTCGGCTCGAAGTGCAGCGGCCCGACGACGACGGCCTCCGCCGGCCAGTCCGGGCGCGGCACCTCGAGGGCGGGCAGCGTGGCGATGAGGCGGCGCAGCGGCCCCGGGTCGACGGCGGGCAGCCCGATCTCGAGCCGGGCGGCCGCGCGCTGCTTGATGCCGGCGCGCCAGGATCGCCCCGTCAGCGCCCGCATGCCGGCGTCGCGCAGCCGGCCGCGAAAGCCGGTGCCCGGCGCCAGCCCGCTGCCGATCGGCGGCAGCCCCTTCGACGGCAAATACAGCGGATGCGGGTTGAGCTCGATCCACGGGATCCCCAGCAGCTCGGCGGCCATCCCGCCGCCCGCGGTGATGACGTCTGAGACCACCAGGTCGGGCGCCAGGTCGCGCAGCGCCGGGACGTTGAGCACGGCCATCCGCGCGGCGCGGCGATGGATCCGGGCCCCGGCGTCGATGTCCTCGTCGGTGGCGGCCAGCCCGTCCAACTCGGCGGCGTCGATGCCGACCGCGCGGGCGGCGCCGGTCCATTCCGCGCCGGTGAAGAGGGTGGGCCGATCGCCCGCCTCGACGAAGCGCTGGCACAGCGCGATCGCGGGGAACGAGTGCCCGGGATCCGGCCCGGCGACCACGGCGACACGCATCGACCCCACCCTGCCACAGCGCCGCGCCGCCACGCACAACCCCGGTCGAATAGGCTGGCGGCCATGACCGAGCTGACTGACACAGGCGTCGCGAACACCCGCACGGTCGAGGGTTTCCTGAACGCGCTTCAAGATTCGGACCTCGAGGCCGCCGAGGCCGCGCTGGACGACAACCTCGTCTACGAGAACGTCGGCCTGCCCACGATCCGCGGCCGCGCCCGGGCGATCAAGCTGTTCCGCGCGATGGAGGGCCGCGGGGCGTTCGAGGTGAAGATCCACCGCATCGCCGCCGACGGCGCCGCGGTGCTCACCGAGCGCACCGACGCGCTGATCGTCGGCCCGCTGCGGCTGCAGTTCTGGGTCTGCGGCGTGTTCGAGGTGCACAACGGCCGAATCACGCTGTGGCGGGACTACTTTGACTTCTTCGACATGTTCAAGGCGACCCTGCGCGGCCTGGCGGCCCTGGTCGTGCCGTCGCTGAAGGCTTCGTTCTAGGCGTTCTAGGCCTTCGGCAACCCGCCCAGCTCGTCGAACGCCTGCGCCCAACCCAGCAGGCGGTCGGTCGCGCCGACCAGCTCGTCGCGGTAGCGCTGCCGCGCCGCGCCGGCCCCGTCGCCGTTCGCCGACGACACCAATTGCGCTGCGGCGGTGACCATTTCGTTGTACTGACGCACGCCGGCGCTCAACTGCGCGGTGAACGCGTTGATCGTGGGCACCAGATACGACCGCGACGACTCCGCGTACTGGGCCGCCCGCTCCATCGACACCACCTCGGCGGCGGTGGCCGCCATCGCCGAAGAGCTCTTGCCGGCCGCCGCACTCAAATCACGGATCTCGTCCGCCGGCAGCATGGCGCCACGCTCGATTACGCCCAACAGCGAGGAGAAGCCGCGCTCGGAGGCGCCCAGCGCGTACATCGCGGGCCGGGCGGCGGAGCCCGGCGGCGGCAGCCGACGCGTGTTGGCGGTCCGCCGCGCCGGCAGCGGCTCGGCGCGCAGCCAGCGATACCGCAGCAGCAACAGCGTCGCCGGGATCGCCAGCACGACCGCGATGGCGCCGGTGACCTCCAGCAGCAGCGCGAACCAGCCCCACGCCGCCAGCACGCCGGTCACCACGATCCAAAACAGGCAGCCGACGCCGAAGATCACACCCCACCGCAGCGCCCGGCGGCGGCGGCGCAGCAACCGCGCCCGCGGATCGACGGCGGCACTGATCTTTTGGGCCACGAAGCCGGAAAGGTCAGCGGCGGTGTCCAATCCGCGTTGCAACACCGCCCGCCATGGCGAGCGCTGAGCCGCCTTCACCGCCATCGCGAACCGTCCGCGGCGTTACTGACCAAAGGGCTTCTCGGCGACCTGACCGCCGGCGCTCTCCGCGGGCGCCGGAGTGGCCCCGGCGGCGGGCGTCCCACCCGCCGGCAGGGCGTCGCCGCGCATCGACGCGCGGATCTGCTCGAGCCGGGAGTGGCCCGCCATCTGGATGCCGGCCTGCTCGACCTCGAGCATCCGGCCCTGAACGGAGCCCTGGGCGAGTTCGGCCGACCCGATCGCGTTGGCGTAGCGGCGTTCGATCTTCTCGCGAACCTCGTCGAGGTTCGGGGTGGTGCCCGGGGCGGCGATCTCGCTCATCGACCGCAGCGACGCGCTGACCTGTTCCTGCATCTTCGCCTGCTCCAGCTGGCTGAGCAGCTTGGTGCGCTCGGCGATCTTCTGCTGCAGCACCATCGAGTTCTGTTCGACGGCCTTCTTGGCCTGGGCCGCTGCGGACAGCGCCTGGTCGTGCAGCGTCTTGAGGTCTTCGACGCTCTGCTCGGCGGTGACCAGCTGCGCCGCGAACGCCTCGGCGGCGTTGTTGTACTCGGCGGCTTTGGCGGCGTCGCCCGCGCCGGTGGCCTGGTCGGCCAGCGTCAGCGCCTGGCGCACGTTGACCTGGAGCTTTTCGATGTCGGCCAGCTGGCGGTTGAGCCGCATCTCGAGTTGGCGTTGGTTGCCGATCACCTGCGCCGCCTGCTGGGTCAGCGCCTGGTGCTGGCGCTGCGCCTCCTCGATCGCCTGCTGAATCTGCACTTTGGGGTCGGCGTGCTCGTCAATCTTGGCGTTGAACAGCGCCATGAGGTATTTCCACGCCTTGACGAACGGATTGGCCATCAGTCAGCTCCACCTTCGCTTCTCGTATGCCGGGCAGGCGCCCTGCCGCTCAATTTAGTGGGTCGGCGACGATCGCCCCACCCCTGACGCGGGATCGCCGGACCGGGCTAGGCCACGGCGAGCGAGGCCACCGGCGGAATGACGACCTTGGTGCTGGCATCGATGGTGCTGCTCGCCCCGGCGGTCGCGGCGCTGTGGGCCGCGTGTTCCGCACTGGCCATCCGCTCCCCGGCGCCGGTGAGGACCGCCGACAGCGGCACCTGCAGCGCGTCGCAGATCGCGTTGAGCAGCTCGCTGGACGGCTCCTTGCGGCCGCGCTCCACCTCCGACAGATATCCGAGGCTCACCCGTGCCGAATCCGAGACCTCCCGCAGCGTCCGGCCCTGTGACGTCCTGGCCCGACGCAACACGTCGCCGATGACCTCGCGCATCAATGGCGGCATCCCGCCCTCCTTCGTCCAGTCAGCCCTGCTCAGCACGAAAAAACAGACCCCATTCAGCAGGCACTCATAAGGGTCAACGCCGCCGAGGGCGGCCTGGTTCCCGTTCAGCCGGTCGTCTGGCGAACTCGCCTGACGGTCCTGATCGTCCCGGCGACGTAGTCGATGCCGGTGACCACCGTGAGCACGATCGCGATGCCCATCACCACCGCCGCCACCACCCGGAACGGTCCGGTCAGCGGGAGCACGAACAGGCCGATCGCCAGCGCCTGAACCACCGTCTTGAGCTTGCCGCCCCAGCTCGCCGGGATGACACCGCGGCGGATCACGGCCAGCCGCAGCAGCGTGACCACGACTTCGCGGGCCATGATCACCACGGTGACCCACCACGCCAGGTCCCCCAGCATCGACAGGCCGATCAGCGCCGACCCGATCAGCGCCTTGTCCGCGATCGGATCGACGAACGCGCCGAATTCGGTGGCCATTCCGTAGTTGCGGGCCAGCAAACCGTCGAACCGGTCGGTCAGGCAGGCGACGGCGAAAATCACGAAAGCGACTGTGCGCCCGACGATTTGGTGACCGTCGCCGGTGAACAACGCGAACAGGAAGATGGGGACCAGCACCAGCCGCAGCAGTGTCAGGACGTTGGCGAGGTTGGCGATGCGGGCACGGCCAGCCATTCCGGACGTTTCAGGCTGTGCCGACACGGCATCAGAATAACCGTTGACCAGCGCTCCCTTCGCCGTTGCCGATACTGTTACCCGTGACCGAAAGCTCACGCGACCGCTCGCCCGTGGTCCGGCGCGCGCGAACGTCGGACGTTCCCGCGATCAAACACCTCGTCGACACCTACGCCGGGCGCATCCTGCTGGAAAAGAACCTGGTGACGCTGTACGAGGCCGTCCAGGAGTTCTGGGTGGCCGAGGACGCCGACGGAAAGGTGGTCGGCTGCGGGGCGCTGCACGTGCTGTGGTCGGACCTCGGCGAGATCCGCACCGTCGCCGTCGACCCGTCGGTGACCGGGCAGGGCATCGGCCACGCGATCGTCAACCGGCTGCTGGAGGTCGCGCGCGAGCTGCAGCTGCAGCGGCTGTTCGTGCTGACCTTCGAGACCGAGTTCTTCGGCCGGCACGGGTTCACCGAGATCGAGGGCACGCCCGTCACCGCCGAGGTGTACGAGGAGATGTGCCGCTCCTACGACATCGGTGTCGCCGAGTTCCTGGACCTGAGCTACGTCAAACCCAACATCCTGGGGAACTCCCGGATGCTTTTGGTGCTCTAGTCCTGCGAACAGACAGAGAATCGCACAAAATGCATGCTTCCAGTGCGATTCTGCGTCTGCTCGGCGCTATTCCGGAGCGTCCCCGTCGGAGCCGCCGTCCAGGCCCCGGATCGCGGCCAGCGTCGCGGCCAGCTCGTCGGGCTTGACCAGCACGTCGCGCGCCTTGGAGCCCTCGGACGGCCCGACGATGCCTCGGGTCTCCATCAGGTCCATCAGCCGGCCGGCCTTGGCGAAGCCGACCCGCAGCTTGCGCTGCAGCATCGAGGTCGAGCCGAACTGGCTGGACACCACCAGCTCGACGGCCTGCAGGAACACGTCCATGTCGTCGCCGATGTCGGGGTCGACGTCGGTGCGCTCGCTGGTCGTCTTGGCGGTGGTGACACCCTCGGTGTATTCGGGTTCGGCCTGGTCCTTGCACGCGTTGACGACGGCGTGGATCTCGTCGTCGGTGATGAAGGCGCCCTGCAGCCGGACCGTCTTGCTGGCGCCCATGGGCAGGAACAGGGCGTCGCCCATGCCGATCAGCTTCTCCGCGCCGGCCTGGTCCAGGATCACCCGGCTGTCCGTGAGCGACGACGTCGCGAACGCCAGCCGGGACGGCACGTTGGTCTTGATCAGGCCGGTGACGACGTCGACCGACGGGCGCTGGGTGGCCAGCACCAGGTGGATGCCCGCGGCGCGGGCCTTCTGGGTGATCCGCACGATGGCGTCCTCGACGTCGCGCGGCGCGGTCATCATCAGGTCGGCCAGCTCGTCGACGATCGCCACCACGTACGGGTAGGGCCGGTATTCGCGCTGGCTGCCCAGCGGCGCGGTGATCGCGCCGGAGCGCACCTTGGCGTTGAAGTCGTCGATGTGGCGCACCCGGGAGGCCTGCATGTCCTGGTAGCGCTGCTCCATCTCCTCGACCAGCCAGGCCAGCGCGGCCGCCGCCTTCTTCGGCTGGGTGATGATCGGGGTGATCAGGTGCGGAATGCCTTCGTACGGCGTGAGTTCCACCATCTTCGGGTCGATCAGGATCATCCTGACCTCCTCGGGGGTGGCCCGCGTCAGCAGTGACACCAGCATCGAGTTCACGAAGCTGGACTTGCCGGATCCGGTGGAGCCGGCGACCAGCAGGTGCGGCATCTTGGCCAGGTTCGCCGAGATGAAGTCGCCCTCGATGTCCTTGCCCAGCCCGATCACCAGCGGGTGGTGGTCGCGGCGGGTCGACGGCGCGGTGAGCACGTCGGCCAGGCGCACCATCTCCCGGTCGGTGTTGGGCACCTCGATGCCGACGGCGGACTTGCCGGGGATCGGGGCCAGCATCCGCACGCTCTCGGTTGCCACCGCGTAGGCGATGTTCTTCTGCAGCGCGGTGATCTTCTCCACCTTCACGCCGGGGCCCAGCTCGACCTCGTAGCGGGTGACGGTGGGTCCGCGGGTGCAGCCGGTGACGGCGGCGTCGACCTTGAACTGGTTGAGCACCTCGCTGATGGCGTCGGCCATGACATTGTTGGCGGCGCTGCGCTTCTTGGGCGGATCGCCGGCGATCAGCAGGCTCAGCGCCGGCAGCGTGTAGGGTCCCTCGACCACCCGGTCCACCACCAGCGGTTCCGGCTTCTTGGTGCGACGGCGGCTTCGCCCGGGTTCGGGGATGGTGGGCGTGTCGTCGGCGATCGGTTCGTCGGGACTGGCCGCCGCGGCGGCGGCCGACGGCCACGCCTGCGGTTCCGGTTCCGGGGACTCGTCGTAGTAGCCGTCGGAGAAGTCGTCGCGGGGCTGATCGTCGTCGTCGAACTCGTCCGCGTAGTCGTAGGCGATGTCGTCGTCGCCGAGCAGCCGGCCGCCGAACATGGAACGCACCACGTCGGGCACCTCGCGAATGGTGGTCCCGGTGAGCAGCAGCAGCCCGAACATGAAGCCGATGAACAACAGCGGCGCGGCGATCCACGGCGTCAACCCGTCCGACAGCGGCCCGCCGATGGCGAAACCGATGAATCCCGCTGCGCGGCGGCGCAATTCGGGATCCTCCGGCGAGCCGGACCACAGGTGGCGCAGGCCGAGGGCCGACAGGGCGATCAGGCTGCCGCCCAGGATGAGCCGCGGGCGCGCATCGGGATTTGGCTCGGTCCGCATCAGCGTGACCGCCACCGCGGCGGCGACCACAGGCAGCGCCAGGACGCCCGAGCCGATGAAGGTCCGCAGCAGCGTGTCGACCCACGCGCCGACGGGGCGGGCGGCGTCGAACCACGAGCTCGCGGCGACCACGACGGCGACGCCGAGCAGCACCAGCGCGATCCCGTCGCGGCGGTGCCCGGGATCGATGTCGCGGGCCCGCCCGATGGAGCGCGCGGCGCCGCCGGTGCCGCGGGCGGCCATCAGCCAGGTGGCGCGCATAGCGCGGCCGCAGGTCAGCCCCGTGGCGACCAGCAGCGAGGAGTTCCGGCGCTTGGCGGGCCTGCCCGCCTTCTTGCGGGGCGCCGCCGGGCGCGCGCTTCGTGACCTCCCCCGCGACGGTGCCTTTGACCTGCTCGTTCGGGCTCCGGAGCGGGCGGCGGTCTTACTTGGCATGACGCTCAGAGTAGTCGCAAAAGCCTCATCTACACCACCCGCCACACTGGTAACCATCGCCGGGCGGGCGAGGCCGCCAATCAGGCCTGGGTAGGGTGGCTAGCGGTGATCTACGTCATGCCGTCACCCACCCCTCTCACCCCCAGGAGGCCCTGAGCATGCCCGTCGTCGTCGTCGCCACCATGACCGTCAAACCCGAATCGGTCGACACCGTCCGCGACATCCTGACCACCGCGGTATCGGAAGTGCACGAGGAGCCCGGCTGCCAGCTGTATTCGCTGCACCAGACCGGCGAGACCTTCGTCTTCGTCGAGCAGTGGGCCGACGAGGAAGCACTCAAGGTGCACAGCACCGCCCCGGCGATCACCAAGCTGTTCACGGCGGCCGGCGAGCACCTGGCCGGCGCGCCGGACATCAAGATGCTGCAGCCGGTTCCCGCCGGCGACCCGGACAAGGGGCAGCTGCGCGCGTGAGTGGTAACGCCCCGCTGCACGGAAAAGTCGCGCTAATCACCGGGGCCGCCCGCGGCCAGGGCCGCGCGCACGCCGTGCGGCTGGCCACCGACGGCGCGAACATCATCGCGGTCGACCTGTGCGAGCAGATCGCCAGCGTCCCCTATCCCCTGGCCACCCCGGAGGACCTGGCGGCCACCGTCAAGCTCGTCGAGGACACCGGCGCCCGCATCGTCGCCAAGCAGGCCGACGTCCGCGACCGCGAATCGCTTGCCGCCGCGGTGCGGGCCGGCCTCGACGAATTCGGCCGGCTGGACATCGTGGTCGCCAACGCCGGCATCGCCCCGATGGCGTCCGGTGACGACGGCTGGCGCGACGTCATCGACGTCAACCTCACCGGCGTCTACAACACGATCAAGGTCGCGATATCGCCCATGGTCAAGCAGGGCAGCGGCGGGTCGATCGTGCTGATCAGTTCGGCCGCCGGGCTGGCCGGGGTGGGCAGTCCCGACGCCGGCTCCGTCGGCTACGCGGCCGCCAAGCACGGCGTGGTAGGGCTGATGCGGGTATACGCGAATCTGCTTGCGGGCCAAAACATCCGGGTCAACTCGATCCATCCGACGGGCGTCGAAACCCCGATGATCAACAACGAGTTCACTCGGGAGTGGCTCGCCAAGATGGCGTCGCAGACCGACCAGCCGCGCAGCCTGGGCAACGCGCTACCGGTGGAAGTGCTGCAGGCCGAGGACATCGCCAACGCGGTGGCGTGGCTGGTCTCCGACCAGGCCCGCTACATCACCGGTGTCACCCTGCCCGTCGATGCGGGCTTCTTGAACAAGTAGTCGCCCATGGCGCGAAATCCCGCGGCGCAGACGGCGTTCGGCCCGATGGTGTTGGCCGCCGTCGAACACAACGAGCCGGCCGGGCGCCGACTGGTGGACGACGACCTCGCGGAACTGTTCCTGCCGCGCCCGCTGCGATTGCTCGCCGGCGCGACGCGCTGGGGCCCGGCCCGCCGCCTGATGATCCGCGGCTCGGAGTTCACCGGCCCCGGGCTGTGGGCGAATCTGGCCTGCCGCAAGCGCTTCATCGACGACAAGATCGCGGCGGCGCTGGGCGACGCCGACGCCGTCGTCATCCTCGGGGCGGGCCTGGACACGCTGGCCTATCGGCTGACCCGGCGGGCCCGCATCCCGGTCTTCGAGGTGGACCTGCCGGTCAACATCGCGCGCAAGGCGAAGACGGTGCGCCGGGTGCTCGGTGAGCCGCCGCTGTCGGTTCGGTTGGTGGCGCTGGACTTCGAGCGCGACGACCTGCTCACCTCGCTGGCCGAGCACGGCTATCGCCCCGACTACCGGGCGTTCTTAGTGTGGGAAGGGGTCACCCAGTACCTGACCGAGGACGGCGTCCGGCGCACCCTCGAGGGACTGCGCGCGGCCGCGCCCGGCAGCCGGATCGTATTCACCTACGTCCGACGGGATTTCATCGACGGCAGCCATCGGTACGGCACCCGCACGCTGTACCGCAACGTCCGCGAGCGTCACCAGCTGTGGCACTTCGGCCTGAACCCCGACGAGGTCGCCGGGTTCATCGGCGAATACGGCTGGCGGCTGGTGGAGCAGGCCGGCCCCCACGAGCTCGTGGCACGCTACGTGCGGCCCGCCGGCCGCAAACTCGGTGCCTCGCAACTGGAATGGTCGGCGTACGCCGAGAAGAGCTAGACCTCGATGACGGTCGGCACGATCATCGGCTGCCGGCGGTAGGTTTCGCCCACCCACTTGCCGACCGTGCGGCGCACGCCCTGGGCGATGCGGACGGGATCGGTCACGTTGTCGGCGGCCAGCTGCTCCAGCTCCGCCTCGACCTTGCGCACGGCCGGCTCGAGCGCCTTGGGGTCTTCGGAGAAGCCGCGCGAAATCAGTTGCGGCGCGGCGGCCGGACGCCCGGTGCCGCGCTGCACCACCACGATCGCCGCGATGAAGCCCGACGACAGGATGAGCCGCTCGCCCAGGGTGATGTCGCCGACGTCGCCGGTGATCAGCCCGTCGACGAACATCTTGCCCACCGGCACGGCCCCGGCGATCGTGGCCTTGCCGGCCATCAGGTCGACGCTGACCCCGTTCTCCGCCAACAGGATTGAGTCCTGCGGCACCCCGGCGCGCGCCGCCAGCTTGGCGTTGGCGCGCAGCATCCGCCAGGTGCCGTGCACCGGCATCACGTTGCGCGGCCGCACGCCGTTGTAGAGGAAGAGCAGCTCGCCCGCGTACGCGTGGCCGGAAACGTGAACGCGCACTTGCTGGTTGGTGACGACGCGGGCGCCGATCTTGGCCAGCTCGTCGATGACGCCGTACACCGCCTCCTCGTTGCCGGGGATCAGCGACGACGACAGGATCACCAGGTCCTCGGACGTCAGCGTGATGCTGCGGTGCTCACCGCGCGACATCCGCGACAGCGCCGACATCGGTTCGCCCTGGGTGCCGGTGGTGATCAGCACGACCCGCTCGGGCGCCATCATCTCGGCGGCGGAGATGTCGATCAGGTCGGAGTCGTCGACGCGCAGGAAACCCAGCTCCCGCGCGAT
The DNA here is from genome assembly GCF_001672675.1 of Mycobacterium sp. E2327. Taxonomy (NCBI): domain Bacteria; kingdom Bacillati; phylum Actinomycetota; class Actinomycetes; order Mycobacteriales; family Mycobacteriaceae; genus Mycobacterium; species Mycobacterium sp. E2327. The sequence continues at coordinate 1,214 of NZ_LZKE01000141.1, read as the reverse complement.
GCCCATGTTTCGCACCATGGAGCGCCCGACGAACGATACGCGCCGCCCCAAAGCCACTGCGGCGTCGATGATCTGCTGCACCCGGTCCACGTTGGAGGCAAAACACGCCACGATCACGCGGCCGTCGGCGCCCCGGATCAGCCGGTGCAGCGTCGGGCCGACTTCGCTTTCCGACGGGCCGACGCCCGGGATCTCCGAATTCGTCGAGTCGCACAAGAACAGGTCCACACCCGCGTCGCCGAGCCGGGACATGCCGGGCAGGTCGGTGGGCCGGCCGTCGAGCGGCAGCTGGTCGAGCTTGATGTCGCCGGTGTGCAGCACGGTCCCGGCGCCGGTGTGCACGGCGATCGCCAGGGCGTCGGGGATGGAGTGGTTGACGGCGAAGTACTGGCACTGGAATACGCCGTGCGTGCTGCGCTGCCCCTCGGTGACCTCGACGAAGACCGGCTTGATGCGGTGCTCGCGGCATTTGGCGGCGACCAGCGCGAGTGTGAACTTCGAACCGACGACCGGGATGTCGGGGCGCAGCTTGAGCAGGAACGGGATCGCCCCGATGTGGTCCTCGTGCGCGTGGGTGAGCACCAGCGCCTCGATGTCCTCGAGGCGGTCCTCGATGTGGCGCAGGTCCGGCAGGATCAGGTCGACGCCGGGCTCGTCGTGGGTGGGGAACATCACCCCGCAGTCGATGATCAGCAGCCGGCCCAGGTGCTCGAAAACCGTCATGTTGCGGCCGATTTCGCTGATGCCGCCCAGCGCGGTGACCCGCAACCCGCCCGGAGCCAGGGGACCCGGTGGGGCGAGTTCCTCGTTCACGCTCGACTCACCTGAGAACCGAGGCCGCGCGCATGTCGGCGGCCAGCGCCTCGATCTGCTCCGGCGTCGCCGGCATCTGCGGCAACCGGGGGTCGCCGACATCGATGCCCTGCAGGCGCAGACCCGCCTTCGACATGGTCACCCCGCCGAGCCTGCCCATGGCGTTGCACAGCGGGGCGACCGCGACGTTGATCTTGCGGGCGGTCGCCATGTCGCCGGAGGCGAAGGCGGACAACAACTCCCGCAGCTGGCCCGCGGCGACGTGCGAGATCACGCTGATGAAGCCGGTGGCGCCCATGGCGAGCCACGGCAGGTTCAGCGCGTCGTCGCCGGAGTAGTAGGCCAGTCCGGTTTCGGCGATGATCTGGCCGCCGCTGTGCAGGTCGCCCTTGGCGTCCTTG